>CAUJFT010000178.1 GCA_963169475.1 Bacteroidota bacterium
ATGCTTGTTGATATTGCATCTCTGCGGCATTTCTGCGCGCCTCTTCGTATTCAGAGGAGAATTGTTGGGCGGTTACAATCTTTTTTGCGGCAGGAGAACGCTGAATCAGGTCATAAGCACGATTCATTTCTGCATACAAATCCATGACTTTTTCCCACCGTAAGGCATCGCTACTTCTTTTGAGCGTATTAATTTTCTCTTGATTATATTTAATCAGTTGTGGATAAGCAAAACGCAAAATATCTTTGGATTGCTTGTGAGTAGGGTTTTGTTGCAAGCGGTTTACAGACTGGGTAACCGACTTGGCGTAATCTCCCTTTAAGTAGGCTCTTCTTCCGGTAGCACACCCCATTCCGTATAGGAGTATCACCAAAGTAACAAAGTAATGGAACGCTTTCATGGTTTTATATTTTATCAAATGTTGATGCCAGAATTTTACGAATACTGTGAGATTGGTGATAGGCTAAACTTATTTTGACTTGCAGAGGTGTAGCACTAATGTTTAATCGTGATTTATCTGTATGTTTTTAGCTTTTTCTTATCCTCTACTGCTCTTTGCAAAACCGCCCAAGCATCTTGTGCATTTTTTTCCCAAGAAAACAATTTTTTCCGAACTTGTCCCTTTGCGATTAAAGCCTGACGAAAAGCGGCATCTCCATACATCTTAATCATTCCTTCCGCAATAGATTCCGGAGAATCCGGATTTACATATAACACTGCATCTCCGCATACCTCTGGAATCGCACCCCTATCCGAACAAATGGAGGGGGTTTGGGCGTGCATCGCCTCTAAGGGAGGCAACCCAAAACCCTCCAAAAACGAAACAAAACACAAAGCAACTGCTCCTCCACTAATTCGGTTCATGTCTTCATCAGAAACAAAGCCTGTAAATACAACCGATGACTTATAAGCCATAGCGTCATAAATCGCTTGGGCGCGTTCCGTTTTCCAGCCCTGCCTACCTACCAGCAATAACTTCATATCCGAAGGGAAACGCTGCTTAAAAATATCGAAAGCCAGCATAAGATTTTCTACGTTTTTTCGGGGCTGCATGGTTCCTGCAAAGTAAAAATACGGATGTCCTCCGGTATATTGTTTCCGAACCTTCTCTTTCTCCTCCTCTTCAATGACCCCAAATATAGGATTACGATTGCTATTTACAATCTCGATTTTCTCTCCCGGAATCCGATACAAATCCATGAGGCTTTTACGGGTGTAGGCAGAAACCGCCATAATACGGTCGGCTTTTTGAGCATAATAAGGGAACATTCTTAGAAGGTACTCCCTCGACCAAAAACTCCCTATGTCTTGGGGGCGATGTACATAATCTAAGTCGTGAAACACATTGACTTGGGGGATACGCGGGTGATTGGTAAGATAAGGCTCCGGAGAAAAATAAACATCAGGCTGAATTTGGGTAAGATATTTGGGTATCGTATAATGAAATCCCAAATACCACAGCAAAGCATGTCTTGAAGGCGGGAATAGCTCCACACCCCGAACATTTTGCCCGAAGATAAAAGACTCGTCCCAGGGTCTATCAAAAATAAAGGTAAAATGAACGTCCGGATTATTTTCCGCCATTTTTTTTAGAATTTCGTACGCAAATCGCCCAATTCCTTCTATCTTTCCTTTTATCAATAACCTTGTATTGACGGCTACGTGTTTGATGTCCATTTTTTGGGGTCAAAAATAAGAAGATTTTTTATGCCTTAAAAGAATATCGTAAAGAAGAATCTATCTATTTTATTTCTAATTTTGCAAAAAAACGCAGGGAATACGGGCAATATGATATAAAACCAGATTTTTCCCTCACAAAATATAGAGTTATGCGAGCCGCGAATGAAAAATATTACCCATTTATCCGCCTTACCGCCTTGTGGGCTTTGGTAGAATCCGGATTGGGAGGACTTTTGCACGCCTTCCATCTTCCCATAACGGGAATTGTGCTTGGTGGTTTTTCTATTCTTGTAATTTCTTTGATTGCGCGTACCGGAAAGCCGGCACATCGCCCGATATTGAAGGCAACCCTAATTGTAATGGCGGTTAAGTTTTCAGTAAACCCACTTACTTCTCCAATGGCGTATATTGCAGTTGGATTCCAAGGACTTCTGGGGGCTTTTTTTTTCACCCTTAGTCTTCATCATCGAGCATTAAGCTTGTTTTATGGAGGAATTGTGATGATAGAATCGGCGGTACAGAAGCTATTAGTTCTGACGATTTTTATGGGTAAAAGCCTATGGAAAGCCGTAGATATTTGGTATGCCGGGGTCATTCAACTCTTTGGATACACCCCCCAAACACCGGGCAGTATATGGGTTGCCGGTATTTATGTAGGATTATTTGCTTTATGGGGCATCGTGATTGGTCAATGGATTTACCTACTGCCTCATCAGTTGGAAGCCAGAAAAGATAAGTACCTCGCTATTTTACCCGAAGAGACAGAGGTGCTGCTATCAGAAAAAAAATCTCAAAAGAAAATACTTATTCTCTTAGGAATATTCTTTTTTGTTTTGCTCTCGTTCTTTCAAGTAAGTTCTCTTAATGTCGGCGCAAGTGCCTTGACTTTATTACTTCGTACACTTGGTATTTTGTTGATTTGGATTTATTTGGTTCTCCCTTTATGGCGAAAAGCGATGGAAAAATGGCTACAAACCCAAAACAACACCAATAAGGAGGTAGAAAGGATAATGCAGGTTATTCCTATGCTTTCTCAATATGTAAAGCCTTTGTATAGAGAAGTTTCGTTACATTATAAAGGTTGGGAAAGATGGAAGGAACTCATATTGGGCTTAATGATTATTTCACTAGAACACAAAAGATGAATCCTAATTTAATGATTCTGACCGCAGCAGTACAGTCTGGAAAAACTACAGCTATTCAGACAAGGATAAAGACAGAAAATAAACCTATAAGTGGGATACTTACTCCAGATATTGATGGTAAAAGAATGTTAAAAAATCTCGAAACGGGGGTGATTTATCCATTTCAGATACCCGAAGCAGCAAATGAAAATGCTATCCGTATCGGACGATTTATATTCTCACAAGAGACCTTTAAAAGAGGGCAAGAAATCCTTATAGAATTATGCAGAGAAATGGATACCTTAATAATTATAGATGAAATTGGTAAATTGGAGCTTAGGGGAGAGGGATTTGAACCCGCACTTACAAGATTCGTTCAATATCATCAATCCTCCCAAACCCCCGTTTTATTAGTAGTAAGAGATTACTTGTTAGAGGTCGTCATAGAAACGTATGGATTAGCGGGTGTAAGCATAGTCTCTCTTTTAAATAACCCCGAATGGAAATTCCCTTCAAAACCGTGAAAACATCAGCACTATACGGACTTGTACTTGCTGGGGGCGAATCTCGTAGAATGAACAGAGATAAAGCCTTAATCAACTATCATGGCTATCCCCAATATGAGTATGTATATCGTCTGCTTTCTCCTTATTGCGAAAAAGTTTGGATTTCTTGCAAAACCGCAGACCAATACCCCCTAAATTGTATTTCGGATAAAGAACAGTTTTCGGGGATTGGTCCTTGTGCAGGTTTGTTGTCGGCATTTGAATCGTATCCGGCTTCGTGGGTGGTAGTAGCAATAGATTATCCGTTTTTTGGACAAAAAGAAGTGGAATGGCTATGCAGAGAAAGAAACGCTCTGGCACCTGCCACGGTTTGCTTTAATGCAACAACCGGCTTTTTTGAACCCTTTCTGGGTATATATGAAGGCTATTTTTTCTCACAAATAAACGCGCTACTCCCTGAAGCAGGCTACTCATTACAAAAGATATTGAGTGCGTTTCCCGTAAAAAAAATTATTCCTGATGACTACAAAGTAATTCGGAGTATTAATACATTGGAGGAATATCAGGCTCTAAAATAAAAATAGCGTTATTATTTTGTGTACCCATTTCTCGGACTATTTTTCGCCAAGAATCTCTTTTATCCTTAGAGTAATATAATTTCTCTGTTAATGCAGAAAAATCATCGAGATTGGGGATATTCGTGGTTTTTATTTCTTTTTTTTTTAAAAATTTAGGCAGGTTACCCCCAAAAAGATACTCTTCAATGATTTAATTAAGTATTTGAAAATTAATTATATATCATATAGGAGTAAAAAAACACTCATTCTTTTCCCTCCAAAAAAAATTAAAAATAATTAAAAACGAATGAAAAGTTTGCGGATTAATCTACGATTACATAATATTGTCAAGTTTTACCAAGAAAGTTATCACTTTGTATTACTTAAAAAATTTTTTTTCACCTATTAACAAAAACGAATTGTTAAATGAAACGATTCCTACTTTTCATCGCTATTAGTATCTTTTCGCTTACAGCATGGGCGCAGTCTCAGGTAAGTGGGAAAGTTACGGCTGCCGATACCGGTGAGCCACTTGAAGGCGCGACCGTTATGGTCAAAGGCATGGAAGCCGGCGCGCTTACGGATTCGGACGGTAATTATACCGTAAATGTTCCCGCGGGGGGTACAGTCCTTGTATTCACCTACACCAATCGCAAGACGATTGAAGAAGCAATCAGCGAGCGTTCAGAAATTAATGTCGCTATGGCAGAAGATTTGATGCAAACAGATGTCCAAGTGGTAACGGCAATCGGGATTTCCCGTCAGTCCAAAGAACTTGGTTATGCTGTCCAAAACGTGCAAGGTTCTGCCGTTACCAACAGTCGTGAGGTAAATCCTATCGCGGGACTTGCCGGTAAAGTTGCAGGCTTACAAGTTGTCAGCTCCAGCGGCGACCCCGGTTCTTCGGCATTTATGCGCTTACGCGGCGGTTCCTCTGTTACAGGAGATAATCAACCCCTATTGATAGTGGACGGTATTCCTATCAATAACGACCAAAACGGCTCCGGTAACCCTGATAATGGTAGCAACAACTTCATTCAAAGTGTATCAAACTCTAACCGCGCTATAGACCTTAATCCCGGAGACATCGAGTCTATCACCGTGCTAAAAGGGGGTGCCGCTACTGCGCTTTACGGAATAGCTGCGGCAAATGGAGCTTTAATCATTACTACCAAGAAAGGTACCAAAGGAGTAGGCGGCGGAATAAGCGTAGAGTTTAGCTCTGCTTATACCGTAAATACCGTAAACAAACTCCCCGAACTACAAATGCAGTATTCCCAAGGAGTAAACGGAGGCTATCTTGCACCGGGTCCTGGTGGTGTCCGCTCTCGTTCTTGGGGTGCGGCACTTGATACGCTTTATTGGGACGGAGACGCTTCTTACAAATGGGATAAAAACGGAGCCATTATCGGTGCTGCTGCTGCTGCCGGTAACCAGAACGCCAAAAAAGTTACAGCCTATGACAATCCTAAAGATTTCTTCCAATCCGGACAAACTTGGGTAAACGGGCTTGCTTTTAACGGAGGCGGAG
>CAUJFT010000179.1 GCA_963169475.1 Bacteroidota bacterium
GCAGTATCCCACTCCATCGTAGGTCCAAAACGCGGATAAACATTTGCTTTCCCTTCGGCTACTAGCATAAACTTCAAAGAACTCCCCATAGAAATCAAGATAGGATTACGAAACTTCTGAATAAATGCTGCGGTTTCCGGAGAAAGATGAGAGCGCGAACTGACGATAGTTTGATTATCTTCATTTTCATCGTATATTTGAGTTTCTAAACGTTGAGGCATTCCGTCCGGTTTTTTCAAAAACGCCCCTTGCTTTATTTTTGCATAATAAGTGTAACCAGAAACGGGAACATGAACCACCCCAATTATCGGTTTGTTATCTTCTATAAGCGCAATATTTACAGTAAATTCTCCATTTCGCTTGATAAATTCTTTAGTTCCGTCAAGCGGGTCTATCATCCAGAAGCGATTCCAGGAAGAACGCTCCCTAAAAGGGATAGATTTTCCCTCTTCTGATAGACAAGGAATATCGGGATAAAGGCTGAGCAACGATTGTGTTATTACTTGATGTGCTGCTTTATCTGCCGCCGTGAGCGGAGAACTGTCGCCTTTCCACTCCACTTCCAATTCGTTATTAGAGATAGAGGAATGATAGATTTCGAGTATTTTTTTTCCTGCGGCAGCCGCTATTTTGGCGATTTGGTTTATATCTATTGTCATATTTTTACTTTTTGGGAGAGGATAAAGATTGTCTTTTAGTGTTTGAGTTGGAGCTTAAAGCCTACACCGTGTACGTTCTGGATTTCAATATTGCTATCTTCTCTAAGGTATTTTCTTAATTTTGAGATAAATACATCTAAACTCCTACCCGAAAAATAATCATCATTACCCCAGATTGGGAGTAAGATTTCTTCTCTTTTGATAACGTTTCCGATATTAATACACAAGATTCGGAGAACATCGGCTTCCTTTTGGGTAAGGGAAGTTACTTGCTCTGCTATTTTGAGAGAAAGATTAGAATAATCAAATACGTAATTGCCTATTTCAAAGAGATTCCGTTTGGGAGAAATTAATTTACTTCTTTTCAAAAACACTTCGATTCTTAGCACCAATTCTTCTATATTAAAAGGTTTAGAAATATAGTCGTCTGCCCCCAATCGAAATCCGTTCAGCTTATCGTCTTTTGCGGATTTAGCGGTTAAGAAAAGAATAGGGATTTGTTGATTTTTCTCTCGTATCTTTTCGGCTAAGGTAAACCCGTCCATTTTAGGCATCATTACATCTAAAATACAAAGGTCAAACTTATGGGTTTGATAGGTTTTCCAAGCGAGGTCGCCGTCAGCCATAAGTATAATCTCGTATCCGCAGATTTGAAGATAATCTCTAATTACATTTCCCAAATTTTCATCATCTTCGGCAAGTAGGATAAACGGCTTAATGTTCATAAAGTATTGGGATTAAAAAAAAATTATGAAAACGGAAGAAAAACAGTAAAAACAGTGCCTTTGTTAGGTTCGCTTTGTACAGAAATTCGTCCTTTGTGTACTTCGATGATATTTTTTACATAATAAAGCCCCAATCCAAAGCCTTTTACATTATGAAGATTTCCGGTTGGAACTCTATAAAACCGGTCAAATATTTTGCGCAAATGCTGCTGCTTGATGCCAATTCCGTTATCTTCAACCCGTATAGTAATCCCTTTTTTATCAGACTCGGTTTCGATATTTATCACGGGCGATTCCGAAGAATATTTAATTGAATTTTCAAGAAGATTGTAAAACACATTGGTAATATGAAGGTTATCCATTTTTAGGTCAAATCTTTCTGCATGAAAGTTCAGGTTGATGTGTCCGGAACGCGGGTGAAGAAGAATTTTTGAACCCTCAGTAGCTTTACTAATACAGTCATGTAGGTTACAAACCTCAAATTTTAACTGTATTTTTTCCTTATCAATCGCCGCAATCTGCAAAATACTTTCTACCTGGCTTTTTAATCTATTAATCTCTTCCTGAATGATAGTAGTGTACTTGGTAACATTTTCGGGAGATTCATAGACTCTTGGATTTTTGAGCAATTCGGTAGAAACAACGATGGTAGAAAGTGGTGTTTTAAACTCATGGGTAATATTATTGATAAAATCCTTCTGAATTTCGGATAATTGTTTTTGCCTAAATACAAAAAAAAGGGTGAATCCAAAAAACAAGCAAACCAAAAGCATGACAACGCTTGAAAATAACCAAATTTTCATTTGTCCTATTATCGTTGCATCACGATTAGGGAAAAGCACCCCGAAGTAAAAATTATCATTTTTCCATACGGGAAGTTCCCCTTTCTCTATCTCATTATCCCTTTGGGTGGAATCAAAAGTAACATAGTTTCCATACACCATCTTTTTGGACTCGCAGTTGTAAAGCCCGAACTCAAAATCTTCATGTATATTTTTTTTCTGAAATTCTTTGGTTAGCAGAAACTCTAAGGAGCGGGGATTTACATGCCCATTTAATTGCACTGTATAATAATTACCAGACAATTGATTGACCAAAGGTTCAAGCGGTACGGGCTGCCCGTTTCCGGTAAGGATATACTCCCCCACAGATTGGAGAGCAATATTTATCGTTTGGCTAAACTCTTTTTCTTTTAAATCAAAAGCCTTCTGAAACCAAAATACCTGCATCGTTACTATCCCGATGATAGAAATGATAGCAAGTATTGCCACGACCCGAAGCGTACGTGTATTCATTCCTTAATTATCTATTTTAGATTTGAAGAAACAAAGGTACTCAATTATAGCCTTTTGAGAGAGGCATTAAGGAAATTTAACAATTATTAATAAATATTCACAAGCTCACGAAGTCCATAGAAACATCTTGGTTAGAATCTCCCATCTATCTTCTTTTTTTATCAAAATCAGCTTATGCCCCCCTCCACACAAAGACCCGCAGCGCGTACTCACATTCAAAATAGCAATCCGGCGATTCAAGGAAAAAATAGGGGGCGAAAAGAAAAAGAAAAAAGCCTCTTTTTCGGGATTCTCCTTTTTAAACGCCTCCCATTCTTTTTCTTTTTCTTCGAGGGGAATATCGGCAT
>CAUJFT010000180.1 GCA_963169475.1 Bacteroidota bacterium
TTCCCGCTTTGCATCAATAAGTCCGCACTTGTCGCACTATTTGAAAATCGGATTTGCTCCGTTTTTATCGTAAATGCAGCACCAGGAACATGCTGTTTTTCTGGGACAACGCCAATGATTTCAACCTCCGGAACTACTGCAATCGTATCGGATTGTGCTACCAAAAAGCTGGTCGCAAATATCCATAAAGGTAAAACAAATAATATATTTAATTTCATTTTTTTTATGATATAATTTATGGCATAAATACCATCAAACGCCTTCAAACATTTGAAAACACATAAACTATCCGGCTTTCTAGTGTATAGAAATCGGACTTAGAAAAGTAAATCAAGGATTATCTCCTGAAAAATCAACTATAAGCAACCTAACCGCCTCGTTTTATAACAGCGGGTTTATTCAAAAAAAGTACTTGTTTTTGGAGGCGGGTCCGGCACTTTCCTATGATTTTGGGCATAAAGACAAACGTCCGCTCGTGGGAGCATAGATTTTATGAGGTCGCCTCGTATCAGTATAAATGGTAAAAACAAATAAAAAAATACTGGTAAAAAGCGTCCAAATTTCCATAAATAATCTCCCTTTCCCGATAGTTGCCCCATGAGCATATCACGCCAAAATTGCTCTTTATAGTCAGGGTAAGCCGTAACGATATACTCATTCCCATCTTCTCTCATGCTTACCACATCATGAATAATCCCACTAAAAACAACCTCCCTTGGTAGCCTCTTCCCTGAAATATTTGCCCTACTAAGGCGAAATGTTACATATTCTTTACGGTTTTTTCCGGAAGCTATTTCTTCCCACGCCAAATCAACCGTTTTTTTTATCTGAAAAAGAGAAAACAAAGGAATCCCCCACACCCAAAGGATAAATAAAAACATTAGTGCAAGAGAAATCCTTTTTTGAATCATCGTTTTCTAAATCGGGGATAAAACTAATATAAAATATTCTGACTACAAAAGAAAATCAGCCATTCAAGCACACCCGCGTTCGTTTTAAACAAAAAGGGTAATTCACAAGGATATACCAGAGTTAAACGATTATAGCCAAGCGAAATATCACACATAACTTATTCCTATCGGTAAAGTACGCCATAAAATCTGAAAAAATAGTGCCGTTAGGCACATAGTACAATTGAAAATGAACATTCCCGATTCCCTCTCTTTAATTCCTAATAAGTAGTTCTTAGTTTTTAATGATGAGTTCTTAGTCCTCACAAATAGCTATTTATCAGCTTTTTAATTAAAAACAATATTATAAACTAATTTCAAACGAGTACTTAGAATAAAGAGAAACATTTTTATTTTAACACATTTGCCATAGATTCTTCCTCTATCCTATTTTATGCTTTTAGGAAAAAACAGTACCTTTGCCGCCCAAAACGTAATATTAAAAAATATGAGAAAAGTATTAGTCTTAGCAACAGGAGTTTTACTGATAGCTTTATTTTCCGGGAGCTATTCAGTCGTTCCCAAAGGGGAGGGCATTTCACCCGCAGTTACTGTCGAGGATACCTTTAAGTACGAGGCAGATAAATTTGCGGACATAAAGATATTGAGATATAAAATCCCTGGATTTGAGACCCTAAAATTGCACGAAAAAGAGCAATTATACTACCTTTATGAAGCGGCTTTATGGGGTAGGGATATATTTTACGACCAGAACTACAAACACAACTTAACGATTAGGCGCACATTAGAAGCAATTATCACCCATTATAAGGGCGATAAAAAAACCGAGGATTATCAAAAATTAGAAGAATATGCTAAAAGGGTCTTCTTTTCAAACGGGATTCATCACCACTACGGAAATGAAAAATTTGTTCCTTCTTGTAGTAAGAAGTTTTTCCAAAAAGCAGTAAAAAGCATTGATGCAAAAAAACTTCCTTTAAAAGAAGGAGAATCTGTTAAAGCCTTTATCCTACGAATTACCCCCATTATCTTCGACTCAAATTTGGACACTAAAAAAGTCAATAAAGCCGCTGGAGTAGATATGATAAAAGGCTCTGCCGTTAATTTCTATGAAGGAGTAACAGAAAAAGAGGTGGAGGAGTATTACAAAAACATGGAAGTTCGCGAAGATAGTACCCCCATTTGGTACGGGCTAAATAGTAAAGTAATAAAAGAAAATGGGAAAATTGTAGAGAAAGTATGGAAATCAGGGGGCATGTATGGCAGGTCTATTGATAAAATTATTTTTTGGCTCGAAAAAGCAATTTCCGTAACTGAAAGTAAAAACCAAAAAGCCGCTCTCCAGAAGCTCGTGGAGTATTACCAAACAGGAGACCTCAAAAAATTTGATGAATATAATATCCTATGGGTAAAAGACACCGACAGCCGGACTGATGTGGTCAATGGCTTTATCGAAGTGTATGATGACCCCATTGGGAAAAAAGGTTCTTTTGAATCAGTCGTTTCCTTTAGAGATGAGGACGCTTCTAAAAGAATAGCCGCTATCGCTTCTCAAGCACAATGGTTTGAAGATAATTCGCCATTAACTCCTTCTCATAAAAAGAAAAATGTAGTAGGTATCACCGCAAAGGTAATCACTACGGTAGTAGAATCCGGCGGCTCTGCTCCCTCTACCCCTATCGGTATTAACCTCCCTAACGCTGATTGGATTCGTAAAATGCACGGTTCTAAATCTGTAAATCTTGGAAATATCGTAGATGCCTACAACGCTGCGCCTGCCGCCGGAATGCTGGAAGAATTTTGCTTTAGCCCAGACGAGGTAGCCCGCGCCAAAGCACACGGCGTAATGGCTGGTAAACTACATACAGACATGCACGAAGTGATTGGACACGCCTCCGGACAAATCAACAAAGGAATAGGTACCCCCAAAGAAACCCTAAAAAATTATGCCTCAACCCTCGAAGAGGCAAGGGCAGACCTAGTAGCACTCTACTATATTATGGATAATAAGCTGGTAGAAATGGGCGTAATGAGTTCCTTAGAAGTGGGCAAGGCAGAGTATGACGGGTATATTAGAAACGGGCTATTGACCCAACTCGTGAGGATAGAGGAAGGGAAAGTTATAGATGAAGTCCACATGCGTAATCGCCTACTTGTAGCTCATTGGGCTTTTGAATCAGGGGCAAAAGTTAACGTTATTG
>CAUJFT010000181.1 GCA_963169475.1 Bacteroidota bacterium
TTGCAGAGCTTGCTTTTTATCAGTTCTATACACTAGAAAGTGGGTATAGACAACAATGCTCCATACCCATAGAATGGGGAAATTGTTTGAGAGGGGATTTGAAAAAATCTTGTTTTTCGTCGGATTATCCGTGGAAGACCACGCTTGTAAAGGGAGAACTCCGGTGGAATGAGTACACAAGCCTTTTTGAAAAATCGGTTATTTCTTTTTCTAAGGCTCAATACAAGCAAAATATAGCGGCACTTCAAGAAGTTCGACTTCGGTTTCTTACTGAGAATTTGCAACAAAATGAACACTTCCGGCGGCTAACCAAGCTAAAAAAAGCACTTTATAATACTTTACCGGAAAATGACCTTTTTGGTTTTGAGGCATCGGGTTCTCAAACCGCCTTTCTTAAAGCAGAAATTACTGCCTGCGAAACTCGACTTGGACTTGCAAGGGGAAATGAGAATGAGGCGTATTTCCCCTTAGAATTTGGACTTTCGTTTCCCTTGCTCACTGACGATAGCGGAGCATTTAAGGGATTTGATATGGTCATTGCAGACTATAGCTCAAAGATTAATCATAAAATGCCTTCTCTGAAAGATTGGAATATGCTTTTAGCGGGGTGCAAAAACGCGGGAGGAAAGGTAGCTGTTTTATTGCCGGAAAAATGGTTTTCGCGGGTGCTTTACCAACCTCAAAGAGCATTGGTTTTGAATCGTTTTTCAATTCGGGAAATCTGGAAAAGCAACCAAATAGAAGGGATATGCTTAGGCTTGCCTTTATGCCCACTACAAGAGACGCTTGTGAAAAATGAAACAAGAGAATCCATTTATCCTACATTGATGGAATATTATCAAACATATCCGGAAAAACCATGGGAGTTGGCTTATACAGTAGAGGAATTAAGGTTTATGCTTAAAGCAGAGAGTTGCAAATCAAGGGTTTCAGATTTTTGCGTACTGAAAGAAGGAAAAAAAATCAAAAAAGCCAAAGGAACAATAAACCGCGTAGGAGCGGCAGAGTTATCGGCTTATGTCGTGATTCCTAGCTTGGATAACTATCATTTGGAAGAGGAAGGTGTATTAAACCCAGCGGAAAGCTCTGTATATTTAGCACTGAAAGCGGATAAAATATTTGCTTCGTGGACGATGCGAAAATATACTCCGGATACGTCTCTCATTTGCCTTGAATTTCCGTCCAAGGAGCAGGCTTTATGGGGAACTGCCTTTTTTAACCATCCTTTTATTCAGAAATACTTTGGGCTACGGCTGAAAGTCTATAAAGAAAAATCACACAAAGTACTGAAGGAAATATTAAAAGAGATGTTTTTTTTTCTACCGGAACAAGAAAAATATACCAAAATTAGCAGCCAAACTTTCCAACTTATTCGAGTTTTGAACAGCAAGCCGCCTCTTTCCGAGTTTGAGGTCTTACTGAATACCTTAAACAAAGAAATAGAAAACTGTTTTGCAGAAAAGGGCTTGTTTTTTCAGGATAAATAGGGGATAAAATCAGGTAAGTAGTTCTTAGTTTTTAATTACAAGTTCTTAGTCTCCATAAGTAATTGCTTATCAGTTTTTTAACTAAAAATAGTATCATAAACTAATTTCAAACCAGTACTTATTTTCCTTAATCTATTGCGATTTTATCTTGTATTGAGGCTTTCTTTTAGATAATATTTTTCAGAATGCTTTTCTCCATTTATCTTGAATATATATCCGGATTTCTTCGGCTGCAGTATTCCAGCTGCTATCCAGAAAATTACCCTCCGCGTTGGGTTCTATCACACTTCCTTCGGCAGCCTGAAATCGATATTGCTTCCCTCCCTCTATCATAAATATTTTGTTCATGTAATTCGACTCCTCCCCTTTACAACCGTTTTTATAGGCGAAAGAAATTTCTGGTGTATTATCATTATCGAGGTCTGTTACAGAAATAGTATTTCTAATAAAGTTGCAGATTACCGTGTATTCACAACGACTAACATAGTCATGGATTTTCCAGACTTGATTGTAGCTTTCCTCTTCTTCGCTCTGATTCAGATATAGATAGGCATATACTTCTGCGTCTTTCCCGTCAGTATCGGATTCATAAGCCCCTGTTTCGGTAAAAATAAGCAAATACGTTCCGGTTTTAGTTTGCCACTTATTTCCGTGTATGATTTTTCCTATATATTTTATCGAGGTTGGAATATTCGCCTTATCAAAGGTCATAAAGTTCACTTTTCCCTGCTTTGTCGTTTTGGCTTTTACATTTTTTTCCTTTGAGGCAAGAGATTTTACGGGAATTTCAGCGGCATTACTTTCTTCCTTTTCTCCCCTTAATGTTACGGATTGAACCTCCGAAGATGGCGGGAGATTTTGGTGGGATACTTTTGGTGGCTTCCTTTTCGTTTCTATTTTTTTTTCTTCTTTTTCTGAAACGAAGGAGCCGTTCATCACTTGCTTATCTCCGGTATTTTTTATCGCATTTGTGTCTAATGGAGCAGGATTTTTAATACCAATAGCTTGGTTTAAAGGAGGATTTTTTTGTTTGGCACCGCAGCCAGAAAGACAGACAGAAAGCCCTGCTATCATTAATAGAATATAGAATAGATTTCTCATGATTTTACTGACATAAATGTAGGAGCAAGAGATTAAGAACCAAAACGTTCAAGTTCAAATTTTTTCCATTGAGTTTCTGCGTGATTGAGTAACGCGGCAGGATACTCTTTCCATGCGGCATCTTTAGTATAAACAGAGGGTTCTTTCATCTCCGCTATATTGATTGCGGTAGTTCCCCGTATTGCCAACTTTGAGATGCCATTATACATTATTAGTTTTTGGGTAGCGGGACTGACATCACCACGGCAGGCCGTTCTATAAATTATGGTTGTTTCCGCTATATTATTTCCATCTAAATCGGTTACTGTGAGTGCTTCTGGAAGAAACATACACACAATGTCTAAGGGACAATCACGGACGTAATCTTGTATTTTCCATAGCTCCGAAATGGTGTTATTTTTTTTGACAAACAAAGTGGCATATAGTTCGGCATCCATTCCATTGGGTTCGTCTTTTTTTACTTTACCCGGGTAAAAGGGTTCTACTGTACTAAGAATTAATGTATTTTCTCCATTTGCGTCCGACCACTTCTTGCCTCCTATTATTTTGCCTTTTACGTGCATTTCGGTTGGGATAGTGCTTATCTCAAAAGGTATTATGGTAAAGCCGGGTTGCTTTTCAGGGGTTGCCTGCACTTCTATTTTATTTTCTGTGGAGGGAGGCTTGTCTGCTTCCTTTTCCGACTGACAACCCCATAAAATTGAAACAACAGATAAAATAAGGAATATTTTTTTCAAGGCTAAATAAATTAATTGTGTAATAAAATCAAACGATTTGAGAAATAAAACCATTCATAAACAGAATACTTTTTACTATGAAATGAGGGATAGGTTTGAAAAAATTACCCTTACAACTTCATAAAGAACTTTATTCTATCATCTCTTTATGATTTGGTTGAAAAACTTCATGGCAAAGGTATTTATTATTCCTTAAAGATGATATGATTTTTCGTAAAATATTTTCATATATATTAAACTTTGTTTAAGTAAAGATAGCTCAACGATAATTTTTCATAATAATGAACGATTAACACAAGGATTCAACCATTGTTTTTCTGTTTATCATCAAGTTTTTAAAGGAGATTATGTACTGATATGCGGAGAAATACAGAAAAAATGTAGTTATATTTTATGGAATTTTATGTTTTTATACTCATATTGCAGAAGTTTGCTTACCATATAGATATTCATTTGTTCGATTGTGTTTTTCAAAAAAAGGCAAGACATATCCCTCACTACTTCCGATGAGTTTCTGATTCAGGCATATAAAGAAACGGGAAACATCGAGTAT
>CAUJFT010000182.1 GCA_963169475.1 Bacteroidota bacterium
TTAGGCTCAAAGGAATAATACAGAGTAAAAAAAATATCTTTTTCATAAAAAATCGTATGATTGATTTTTATTAAATATCCTATCCTTTTTGTCAGACGAGTTAAGATGAAAAAGGTTTAATTTATTTTTTGTTTTTTCTAAAAGTATTAAACCGTTACTCTTGGGTCTGTTAGTTTATAGAGCAAATCGGTAAGGATACTCACAAAGATAAAGACAATCCCTACAGTAAGGGTACAGCCGAGAATGACCGGAAAGTCGTGTTTTTGGAGTGCTTCAATCGTGAGCTTTCCGATTCCTTTCCAATTAAAAATAAACTCTACAAAAAAAGCACCCGCAAGTAGGGAAGCGAGCCAACCTGTTACAGAAGTAATGACCGGGTTGAGTGCGTTACGTAGGGCATGAATCATGAGTATCCGAAACGGGTCCAATCCTTTTGCCTTTGCAGTCCGGATATAATCCGTCTGTATGACCTCATTCACGGCGGCGCGAGTTAGTTGTACAAAAACGGCAAGTGGACGAACCCCAAGGGCAATCATTGGTAAAAAAAGGTTTTTCCATATAATCACTTCTTCTCCTGTAAATACATCGGTTTCAAATATATAACCGGTTGCATTTAGATGGGTGAGGGAGCGTAGGGCTACAGAGAAGACGGCGATGAGCAATACCGCTACAAAGAAGGACGGGGCGGAAATTCCCAAGACGGACAATGAGACAATGATTCTATCAGTGGGTTTATCTTTATAAAGCCCTGCGATAACGCCCATCGAAATACCAATAATGGCTGCAAAAGCCAAGGCAAAAAATGCTAAAATAGCGGAGCCTTTCCAATGTGTGCCGATTAAATCCAATACGGGGCGGTCGTTTTGATAAGAAACACCCAAATCCGGAGGGGTGATTACTAACCCTTTGGGCGTTTTTTTTAGAGGAATCAGCTTTACAAGATAGTCAGAATATTGAGTGCCAAGAGGTTTGTTTAGTTCGTATTTTTCTATGATATTCTGAATGATTTTTGCGTCCGCATTTTCTCCTACCATATAATTCACGGGGCTGTCAAGTACATAAAATATTAAAAACAATAGGGTTATCAATCCCCATAAAATTCCAATACCTTGTATGATTCGTGTAAAAAGAAATCTAAACATGGTATTTATCGGGTCAGAATAATCTTATGAAAAGAAGTTTGTTTTTTTCTTTCTTCTGTAATTTGAATGAGATAAATGCCCTGCTCTATTTTATCGCCAATGTCAAAGGCTGCTTCGGAGCTACGAATTGCTTGGGGAATAAGCGTTAATTGCGCTTTTCCGTTCATGTCATATAACCTAAAACTACAATCTGAAAGTAATAAGCTACTTCTTGACCGAATCGTAAAAGTTCCTGAGGAAGGATTGGGGTAAATAGAAATATTGTCTATTTCGGGTTTGACTACCGATGTGTACATAGTCGGGTCAAACACAAAATCCCAGATTCCACGTCCGTAGGTAGCAAAACGAGCCGTATGTAATGCAGGAATGTACTCTACCGACCAATAAGTTTGGCTTGGGGCATGTTGTCCTCCAAGGTAATGCCATTTATTGTCGGATTTTTTATAAACATAGGGACCTGCTTCTGTCGCTGCAAAAATCAAGTTTTCGTCAGGGGTTATTGCGAGGTCATATACTAATGTAGGGGGTAAGCCGTCAGCCATTGGGGTAAAGGTTGCTCCGAAATTATCAGAAACATATACTGCGGGATTGCTATATCCGCTTCCTCCTACCCATACTTTTCCCAAATTAAGCGCGGAAGAAATTATTGCATTTCCATAAAAATAATGCCCGGCAGGAAGCCCGGTAGATTGCTGCCCCCAACTACTGCCGGAATTAGAGGAAAGATAAAAATTATTGGCTTCATTCATCGCAAAAAGAAAGGCATTATTGCTGGGTGAGTAAGAGAGGGCGGTAACTGCACTCCCAAAGTTAAAAGTACCTTGAGTAGCATAAATCTGCTGATTGGAATAATTTAGCTTATAGATATATGCACCGGTTCCGGTACTTCCTCCTGCGATATAAGCCGCACGGTTATCATTTGGGTCTGCCATCATAGGAGGAATCCATAGATTTCCCGTAAAGGTAAATTCCCACTCTGCGGAGCTGGCGTTTTGGGTATAATTATCATAATACATGGTAAACCCCGGGTAATTTGCCCAAATACTATTGCCATTATTGGAGGAGGTTATTTGTCCATAGTCTCCGCTAATAAGTTGTGTAAAATCTCGTACTCCAAGTAGGGCAGTTTTTGCCCGCTGAAATCCTTGGTCTTGCGCTCCTGCCCATAAATATTTGGGTTGAAACCGGTGGGTATAAGTATCGTAATATTGGGCGTTGTGCATTCCTGTCATGGTTATATTCGTTACGGAAAGCCCTTTGTCATAGGAAAGATAAATTCCGCCGTCCGTAGTAATCAAGGTAATCTCTGTAGAGGCTCCGGTAGCAAAGGTACGGATACACGGAATATCTGCATGTAAGAAAACAAGGGGATTGTCATAATAATCATACCAATTATTGATTTTATTCCAAGTACTTCCGGTATTCGTAGAGCGATGGCAATCTACCGCTCCAAGATATAATAAATTGGGCTGAACCGAAGAGCAACCGAAACTATTGTGCATAAACATTCCTTCACTTAAATATCCTTGAGACTGCCAAGTCATGCCGCCATTGGAAGAGGTATAAAATCGGCTGGTTCCATTGTCGTTGTACCGGGCATATAGGTACAGGTTAGCTCCTATTTCGGCTCCCGTAAGGGTGGCTTCGTCTGTACT
>CAUJFT010000183.1 GCA_963169475.1 Bacteroidota bacterium
CAGAAAATATGCCTCTTAAATAAAAGGTTAATTATTCCCTATAATAAGAGGAGGTAGATTCTTAAAACATTAGCACATAATACACAGAACAATATGGGTTTACTCTCCTTGCTGATATTCTTACCATTTTTGAGTATATTGATTACTGCCTTGCTGCCTCAAAGGTATTCTTTTTGTTTTAGAGGTATCAGCCTTACTACTACGCTCGTTCAACTGTCTATTTTTCTGGGTTTAATCACTCCACTTTACCTCCAAAAACTGCAAAAAGGAAGTATAGGAATAAACAGCCTTCAAGGCTTCCCGCTAATAGAGTCTCTTCCTTGGATTAACATGGATCTTGGTAGTGCCGGCAAATTACAGATAGAATATCTTATCGGCTTGGACGGGCTTAATTTCGCCTTGGTTCTGCTCACCCTGATGATTATGGTTATTGCTAACCTTTCGGCTTGGAATACTCAAAAGAATACAAGAGCATTTTTTATGCTGCTTTCTCTTCTTAATACTGCAATGATTGGTTGTTTTGTGGCGTTAGATTTATTTTTGTTTTATTTATTTTATGAACTAATGCTCCTACCTATGTTTTTCCTTATTGGAATTTGGGGAGGAGAAAGAAAAGACTACGCTGCGATTAAATTTTTTATTTATACCCTTGTAGGCTCTGTGTTTTTACTCCTAATCATGGTTGGGCTTGCATTTAGCTTCACCGTACCCGGCAAAGCGGGCGTACACACCTTTAACATTATCCACATGATGCAAGTCAGCCCAAGCGGAGAATTGATAAATGTAGTAAAAGGCAGTATTTTCGACACAAACGGGGTGCTTTTTGGAATGAATGCGCGTTTAGTAGCATTTTTAATCAGCTTCATTGCATTTGCCATAAAAATTCCGGTTGTTCCCTTACATACTTGGCTACCCGATGCACACGTAGAAGCCCCAACTTCTATTTCTGTTATCCTTGCGGGTGTACTGCTTAAAGTAGGCGGATATGGAGTACTCCGTATTAGCTACGGATTATTTCCGGAAGGCGGAATCCATTTTGCATGGTGGATAGGATTGTTTGGGCTTATCTCTATGATTTATGGCGCGCTGGTCGCTATGGGGCAAAAAGACCTCAAAGCCATGATAGCCTATTCTTCGATTTCTCATCTTGGATATACGCTTCTTGGTATGGCAAGCCTTCAAACCTCGGGAATGAATGGAGCCGTTCTTCAATTATTTAATCATGGAATTTCTTCGGCAATGCTTTTTCTAATTGTAGGAGTGATTTACGATAGGGTGCAGGTACGGCACATAGAAAAGTTCACAGGGTTATGGGAAAAGATGCCTAAATATTCATTTTTTGTTTTAATCGCTTTTTTTGCCTCGTTAGGATTACCCGGATTCAACACCTTTGTGTCAGAATTAATGATATTTATGGGTGCATTTTCTGCTATCAATGCCCAATACGCGCTCCCAATTTATTACCCTTTTTTAGGGGTACTTACCATTGTACTTGGAGCAGTATATTTTCTTAGAACATACAGGATCATGTTTTTTGGCGTTTTTAACCCCGCCGGAAGTGATAATTGGGAAACAAAACTTACGGATATTACCCTCCGCGAGTCCCTAATGTTTGTTCCCCTTTCTATCTTGCTCGTCCTATTCGGTATTTTTCCGAACCTCATTATCTCTACCATGGACCAAAGCCTTGCCACCTTTATGCACCACCTTATTGAGCATGGTAAAATTCTCCTACAAGCCGCTACTCCATACTAAACAAAATACTAACCGGTAAGGCTTTTACCAAGGCAAACAACAAATTAAAATACTTAGGGCTATACAAGAGGGTAGCCCACCTCGACCCCATATTGAACCATTGCACATAGCCTATATCCACCTTGCTGGGTGTTTTCCTCTTGATAAAGTCAAATTCTTTTTATCCCCTTAGTAGAATAGGGGGTAAACATTTTTTAATGTGCGCCGCAGCCACATTTTCCATGTTCAAAACTATGTGTATCCTCATGCCACTCAAAAGCCTCTGAAGATTTTCCATTTTCCCAAAACAAAGGCTTTATCTTCTTGGAATAATTTCCCACCTCTTCCAGAGAATTACCCTCATAAATTCTTCCATTTTTCACAACATAGCGAATTTCTTGAGAAAATTGAATATTTTCCAAAGGGTTTTTAGAGAGAATCACGAGGTCTGCTAATTTTCCTTTACGGATAGAACCCAGCTCATGTCCCATACCGATATAATCAGCCCCATTTTGAGTAGCACACCTAAGGGCATCAAGATTAGACATTCCTCCTTGTTGAAGCATCCACAGCTCCCAATGTGCCCCAAGCCCTTGGAGTTGCCCATGCGCCCCAAGATTCACTTTCGTACCGGCTTTTGCAATTTGTGTACAAACCGCAGCATTTTCAAAATGCCCATACTCTTCATCAGGTGCTTTTACCCGCCTACGCGAACGCTCATCTAAAATTGCACGCGGCATAAAATGAAGCAACTTTTTATTTTCCCACACATTGGTCTTATCATACCAATAATTTTCTCCCCAGATTCCCCCATATCCTACAATCAAAGTAGGAGTATAACCCACTTTAGAGGCAGCCCAAAGTCTATATACATCTTCATGTACTTCAGAAATAGGAATAGAATGTTCAACGCCGGTATGTCCGTCTATCATTTGGGTCATATTGTGAAAAAAAGTAGAACCTCCTTCCGGATAAACATTCATTTTCAGTTCTCTTGCTGCTTGTAAAATTTGCTGACGCTGGTCCCGTCTTGGCTGATTATAGCTCTTTACAGAAAAAGCACCCACCGCTTTCATTCTTCTCAAATGGCTTCGCGCATCCTCCAAACTATTTACTACTGCTTTAAAATCGCCGTCAGCTCCATAAAGAATTGTACCGGTTGAAAAAACACGGGGACCTATCATTTCCCCAGTTTCTACCATTTCTGCTTGCGAAAAAACCATTTCGGTATCATTAGAAGGGTCATGGGTAGTAGTAACTCCAAAAGCGAGGTTAGCAAGGTAAGACCATTGCTGTTGTGGAGAAATCCCGTTATAGTTTGCCCCAAGATGTGCATGTACATCAACCAAACCCGGAATAATCGTATTTCCCTCACAATCGAACACCTTTACCTCCATTCCCATCAATTTAGTTCCTTCCCCGACTTCTACGATTCTATTTTTATCAACTACGACATAGCCTTTTTCAATCACTTTATCCCCTTCCATCGTAACAATACGGGCATTGACCAAGGCAATTTTTCCTTCGGGAACATCTGATTTCAAGATAAGATTGATGGCAGTTCCGACAGTATCAATGGGAGGAAGAGAATCTTTTGCCCCCTCTACCCAAGTAAAACAATCCTTTAACTCTCTCCTAAAATACTTAGGTCCCGTAACCCAATGAAGGGTGCGCGAATCCCCCGACCAATGAAGGCATATACCGGCATCTCTACTTACCTTTTTTATAGGCAAAGATTGGATTCCGGCGGATAAATCCAGCGATTGCCCTATAGCAGGCAAAGGAACGACATAGGCTTGGTACAACTCCGTGAAAGCAATCCACTTTTCATCGGGACTCAAAGAAAAATTTCTCCCATATTTAGTGGTAATAAAGGTTTTTACCTCTCGTGTATCTAGGTTCATTCCCTTAAAAGACTTTGATAGTCCGCCTCCACTACTGAAATAAAGCCTTTTACCGTCTTCCGAGAGAGAAGCATCATACCCATCTTCACTGATTTTTTCAGGAAGCATGAGGGTTAGCCCGGACGGAGTAAATTCTTTCAAACGATAAACCCCCTGATTTTTACCATAAGCATATCCGGTAATTTCACTTCCTCCCCCCTTACGATAAAGTACCGTATAGCTATTTCCCATTTTTATCATCTGCGGCTCAAAATAAAACCCCTTTTCTAAGTCTAACCGTTCACTAATTTGCCCTTGCTGTGCGGGTATAATCGAAATCCCTCCTTTGGTAGTATCGTTCCAAGTGGTATAAATAATCCACTTTCCATCGCTGCTAAATTTAGGTTCAAATTCAAAATGAGTATCATTTGTGAGTCTAAAGGGGACTCCAGATGGCAACGATTTAAGATAAATATGCCCCGCTGCATTAAAAACCAGACTTTTTCCATCGGGAGAAGTATGGGCATGACGTATCATCTTGGCTTCAAATTCAGGTCTAAAAGGAGTTTGTTGGCTACTTACAACCTCTGACAAAGTCTGTTTTATGGTAGCTTTGAAAGGAATTTCTACGTAATCATTCGCTTTCCCGACATTGACCTTCCAGAACTTCCCTTCTCCATAAATGACTACAGATTTTCCATCGGGCATCCATCCAAAATTAGGATATACACCAAAGATAGCCCATGTTTCTTGCTGGTCACGTGTCAATTTATCAAAAATAGGATACTCTTCTCCGGTCTGTAAGTCATGGATATACAATACAGATTGAAAACGAACCCTCCGGACAAAGGCGAGCTTCTTTCCATCAGGAGAGATTTGAGGGCGGCACGCCCCTCCGGCTCCTCCCGTTATAGTTTCGGTAGTTCCCTTCTCCATGTCATACCGCCGGATTACGTAAATCTGACCATTGGGGTCTTTATTATACTCAAAATAGCTACCCTCTGTCGCATCATCACTAAAATACAAATATCGGTTATCTGGAGAAAGGCAAGGTTCTCCGGTGTCTTTCTGGTCTGTTCGTTTTTTGGTGAGCTGAATCCCCTCGCCTCCAGAAATATGATACATCCACATCTCTACAGCTCCAAGCGAACGGGTTGCCGTAAAATGTTTACGGGCAATCAGGTACTTACTATCTTTTGTCCATACTGCATTATTCAGCAGACGAAAACTTTCCTTAGTAACAGGTTTTGCCTCACTCCCGTCCCGTTTCATGTACCATATATTATCCCCTCCAGACCGGTCTGATGTAAACGAAATATAGTTTCCGTCCGGGGAGAATCTGGGCTGAACTTCAAACGCAAGCCCCGAAGCAATACTTCGCGCCTCCCCCCCACTTATCGGCATAAGATAAATATCTCCTAACAAATCAAATACTATCTCTTTCCCGTCAGGGCTTACATCTAAGCTCATCCACGTACCTTCTGTAACCGTGAAATTGACCTCTTTATAGGCAACGCCCTCCGGATGGGTTACTGACCATTTTTTCTCTTCTTTTGCAGGGATTCCTTTTTCCTTACCTTGAGCGATTAAGCCCGTAAAGAGTACTATAAACATCAAGAATGCGAGCCATTGTTTCATTTTTATCAAGATTATCTTTGTGATGAAGAACTATAACTATCCCTAAAACTAAAACGAGATAAAATCATCTTAGGATATAAAAAGCGGGCTATTTCCAATATTTCAAAATACGCTAACGCCCTCTGTAACCGAAATTCCGGTGCTAAGATACAAAACCTATAATTACCCCAACCCTATTATTCAAAAAAAAACATCTATCACAATAAGCTCTCTTTTTAAAATGCGATTACTCAATCCTCAAACAAACCTAATACCGCCGGGATATATTCAGTAGCTATTGATTTTAACTTTACTACTCACTAGTTGTCAATTTAAAATAAGGATTATTTATTTTGTATCATTTATGAAAAAAAACAGCAAAAAATAGTATTTTTATTTTCCCGATTCCTTATAGTAATATTTTTCTACAAACCCATGCCTACCCTGAATTGCTATACAAAGCGAATCTTGGGTATGTTTACGAATTTGAAACGAAAGGTTTATTTTCTGCGCTTGTTCAGGGATAGCCTTATTCCCCTCAGAGGTATAAATCAGGGCAAGGCGATTCGTTTTCTTTTCGATTCTCCATTTACCTTGATTAAGAATAGTTCCTTGTTGTTCTCTAAAAGAGCCGTCGTTACTAAGTTCTATAGTGTAGGGATTTGAAGGCTCTGCAAGTGTTGTTACCCCGCCATTATAAGGGTCATGGCTTCGGACTAATTTCCAAATAGTTTTTTCATCCTTATGAAGTAACAACTTATTTGCTTTGCGCTGCCCTACAGTTTGGATACCGTAAGGAGTACGCTCCGTTGCACGTTTAGGCTGGCAGCCCGAATTTATCCCCCACAAAAAGATTGCCCCTAGTAAGACAGTCTGCCATAAGCCTCTGTCTTGCTTAAGAAACCAGCGGATTTCTTCTAATTTTTTTTTTAGGAAGTAATGGACTTGGCAAACGTCTTTCTTTTTTGGCATATCCAAGTTTAAATTAAGGTACTGATAACGTAGCTTCCTTATCTCAATGTTTAGGATTCTTTAAAGAAATTCAGAACGGCATTAGAAACCCCCATAGAGGAGAAGCCTCCGTCATGGAAAAGGTTCTGCATCGTAACTTTACGGGTGTAGTCCGAAAACATCATAATGCAATAAGACGCGCATTCCTCCGCGGTTGCGTTGCCAAGCGGAGACATGATTTCCCCATAGGTTAGCATTTTATCGAATCCGCTTACTCCACTACCCGCAGTAGTAGGGGTGGGAGATTGAGAGATAGTATTTACGCGCACTTTATTTTTCACTCCAAAATGATAGCCAAAACTTCTGGCATAAGATTCAAGCAATGCTTTGGATTCGGCCATGTCATTATACTCACTAAATGTCCTTTGGGCAGCGATATAGCTCAATGCAAGAATAGACCCCCAATCATTCATAAGGTCTTTTTGATACAATAGCTGCATCAGTTTATGAAACGAAACCGCCGAAATATCATACGTTTTTTGAAGAAAGTCATAATTTAAATCAGTGTAAGCCTTTTTCTTCCTCACATTTAGAGACATTCCAATAGAGTGAAGCACAAAATCTACCTTTCCGTATTTTTCTCTGGCTTTATCCAGAAGGAGCGTGAGGTCTTCCAAAGAAGTAGCATCTGCTGGAATAACTTCTGTACCGAGTTTTTCTGCCAATTCAGATACTTTACCCATTCTGATTGATACAGGTACATTCGTCAGCAGAATCTCTGCACCTTCGGCATGGGCTTGTTCTGCTACTTTCCATGCGATAGAACTCTCATCCATCGCGCCAAATATAATTCCTTTTTTCCCTTTTAATATTTGATTTGACATATTCGTTACGCTTTATTTAAATAAATTAAATAGTATAAAAACAGATTATAGAACAAGAAATAAATCAGTTAAAATACTGTTTTATTTTTAGCCCTTCAAAAAATACTCCTTGATTCAAAGGAAGCAAAAAATCCCGAAAGGTAGTATCCTTTCGGGTATGTTTGTTGAGACAAATACGAATAATTTGCAAAGGTATGACTAAAATAAAGTACTATTCTACCCATACAATTGATAGATTAATCCGCTTTGCCTTCCAGTACTTGCTGTCCTTTATAGCGACCATTGGTAAGGTTCACTCTATGATAGAGAGTAGCCTCTCCCGTTACGGGGTCAATGTAAAACGGCCTTGCAATCAATTTATCATGCGTTCTGCGCTTATCTCTGCGAGTTCTGGATTGTCTGCGTTTTGGATGTGGCATGGTTTTATTATAAAAATTTTAAATATTTAACTATAAGTATCAAGTCCAATTTGTCTTGTATTAAATTTAGTCTAAAATAAGCGTTAAACAATTGATTACCAGCAATAATTTCAATTTATACAATATAAACTAATTATGCGCATGTACTTATTTTATTATCATTCTTCTATGTCTGAAATATAGTCTTCCTCTGTATCCGGAAGAATATACTTCATGATTTCCGGGTTACAAGTTTCTCCTACATCGTCGTGAACCTTTTTGAAGGGTCTCGCAATACAGTCGAAATCATTTCTTTCTTGGACTATAGGGATCAGGGGAGG
>CAUJFT010000184.1 GCA_963169475.1 Bacteroidota bacterium
TTCTTGTTGTATTTATCTCCGAAAACGACAAAATTTCCAAAAACACAAGGCTCAAGAATATTATGGAGATTCCCATTAAATCCCCCTCCAATTAAAGTGAGGTCTGAATAGTAATACAAACGAGATAGAAGCCCTATATGGTCTATCCAAAGAATTTTTTTTTCTGTAAAAAGCGGTCTTTGGGATAAAAGCGCGCTATAAACCACACTTTCCGTAGGAAAGCGATTTAGATATTCCTTGATTTTTTCGGGATTAATTTCGTGAGGGGCAATAATAACCCTTGCAGTGTTCGGCAATTCGGGGATAAGCTGGGCGAGGAGTGATTCTTCTGCTGCCCAACTACTCCCTACTACGATAATTGGAAAATGATGCTGAACCCATTCCGCTATTTCCGGGATAGCCTCGAAGCGGGCTGCCCCCTCTGCTACCCTATCGTATCGAGTATCTCCGGTAGCATAAATCGAGGAATTTCCACAAAACTTTTCGATGATTTTTTGGGTGTCCTCATCTTGGGTAAATACTACGCTCATTTTTTTAAATATATCCTTGTAAAGTAGAGATAGAGGGAAACGAAAAATAGCGTGTGAATTGTGCCAACGTGCAGCAATCAGAAAATGAAACCTATTTTGTAGTTGAATTGTGTGGAGAAAATTATACCATAATTCATACTTTACAAAGCAAATCATCAAAGGGTCGAGAATTTCCAGAAAACGGCGGGCATTATCCGGTGTGTCCAAAGGCAAATAACTCACATAATCTGCCAAAGGATAGTTTTTCCGAACCTCAAAGCCGGAAGGGGAATAAAAGGTAATCAGAATTTTTAGGCGGTGTCCGTAATTTTCCCTAAACTTTTCAATTAGGTTTCGTCCTTGTTCAAATTCCCCCAAAGAAGCGCAGTGAAACCAAATCCATTTTTTCTCAGGGAATTTATTGTCATTATTTCGGATATTTTTTTCAAAGGAATGAAAAAAATTTTGCCTACCCTTTACCCATGCTGCTGCCTTGGGGTGAAAGACCGCCGCAAATACCAAAAAGTATCCATACATAGCCATAACTATATTATACAAATACTTCATGCTTACTTGTGTTTGAAAATGAATTGTTATGACGCATAATTAGTGGTGTCAAGGATTTACCACCCTATTAACTACTATGTGTCCCTTTGAGTTTATGAATATATCGGTTGTGTTTGGAGGAGAGTCTCTATAAAAACAATTTAAGTGCGAACCAGAAAGTGAGTAAAATATTGTAAGAATATTGTATTTTTGCCCAAATTTTTACTAAGGGGAATGTTAAGCCAGAAAAATATACGCTTTTTTATACTCATTGGGATTTTGATAGTCTTGAACCTATTGGGGGCAGTTTATTTCAAAAGAATAGATTTAACCAAAGAAAATCGGTATTCTTTGACAAAAATTGCCAGAAATACTATGGACTCTCTGAACTATCCTATGACCGTTCAAATCTATATGGAGGGTGAGTATCCTCCAAATATTACCCGTTTTCAGGAGGCAATCAGGAGTACTATCATCGAATTGCAACAATATGCAAACGGAAACTTAGATTTTGAGTTTGTGGACCCTAAGAATAATAAAGACCTAATCATGGAGCTTTCCAAAAAGGGAATGCCTCCTATCCCTGTTAAGGTAAAAAAATCAGACATGGAATTTGAAGACAAGAAATTGTTTCCTTATGCTTTTTTGACTTATCGCGGCAAGGAAAAATATATAGACCTCGTCAAAGGATGTGTACTTCCGAATGGGCAAATAGATTTTGCAAAGGCAGAAGGCGACCTCGAATATAAGTTGGTGGCTCCGGCAAGGGGCTTTATCAAGGAAAACGCCGGAAATATCGCAATAGCCGAAGGACACGGGGAGCTTCCGATAGAGATGCTTGGAGAGTGGATTACAGCAATGCAAAACACCTACGAAGTATTTCGGTATGACGTAAGAAAAAATGCCGGAAACGGAATTGCGCCCACAGTAACGGAGGAGGACATGAAGAAAATAGGGAAAGAAATTCCCGAAAATCTTAGGTATAGAAGCGGAATTGATGTCCTTATTTTTGCTCAACCAACCCGCCCTTTTTCTGAAAGAGAAAAATACGAGATAGACCAATACTTAATGCGGGGGGGGAGTTTATTTTTTATCTTGAACCAAGAGATAGTGGACATGGATATGTACGAAAAGCGCGCTACGCTCACACAGTTACGGGAATTAAATTTAGATGACTTATTTCTAAAATACGGGTTCAAGATTAATTACAATCTAATTCAAGATTTAAGTTGCGAAAAAACAGAAGTATTTACAGAGGGAGCATCCGGCGGCTCTTTTCAGTCAGTTCCTTGGATATTTTCGCCTATGATATACCAATTTACTAACACACCTATTACCCGAAATACAGACCAAGTTTTGTTGCGGTATGCCTCTTCCATAGATACTACTCACCAAAATTCGGTAAAAAAGACGGTATTTCTTACCTCTTCCTCCGATAGCCGTACCGTAGATGGTCAGCAGTTTATAGACCTAAATACATATCTTCAAGAAAAGCCTCCCGTTGAGTTATTTAGAAATAAAGGAGGAAAAATCGCTGGAGCAATGATTGAAGGAATGTTTTCTTCGCTTTTTCAAGGAAGAGAGGCTCCTGTAGATTCTGCTATCCCCAATCCACCTACGGCAGTATTTGGATTTAAAAGTGCCTTACCAGGAAAGATTGCAGTAATTTCCGATGGTAGTTTTCCCTTGGGCAAGAACTTTAGGGGAAAGAGAGGATATATGCCTTATGACAATAAAACTGTTTTGCTTAACGCCGTGGATTACCTTGCAGGAGATGACGCACTGACCCAAATCCGCGCCAAAGAAGTTCAGGTTAGGCAGTTAGATAAAAATAAAGTATTGAAAAATACCAGCCTAATAAAGTTTGTCAATTTGGTTTTACCTGTTTTAATCGTTGTCTTGTTTGGATTACTTAGAGCTTGGGTACGCAAAAGAAAGAATGAGCGTACCTAAACCTACCCTATATTTTTAGGTAATCAGGAGAAACTAATCTGCGCTTTTAACATAAACAACTAATTATCATTATATTACATCAATTAAAAATTATCATTACTTAATAAATAAATATATCTTGTCTTTTGTCATCCTATTCATAACCACCTAGTATTATGTTTGTCCGAAAAGTC
>CAUJFT010000185.1 GCA_963169475.1 Bacteroidota bacterium
TACCTTCCCGACAGCAAACCTCAAGAAATCTTTGAAATAATAGAATCCTACCACATACTAATTATAAACAGCAAAATCTCCATTGACAAGAAAATCATCTCAAAAGCCAAAAATCTCAAACACATACTACGTGCCGGCATCGGAACGGACCACTTCGACATGGCTGCACTCGCAGAAAGAGACATCAAAGTAAAGATTACACCCGGTGCAAACGCAGATTCGGTAGCAGAGCATACCATAGGTATACTCCTCGCACTCCAACACAAACTCTATAATGCATGGAATCAAGTACAAAAATTAGAATGGAAAAGAGAAGAAAACAGAGGCACAGAAATCAAAGGAAAAACCATCGGAATCATTGGATACGGACACACAGGAAGTGCCGTAGCGCACCGTCTATCTTCCTTTGGCTGCAAAATCATAGCTTACGATAAATATAAAACCCATTTCGGAGATACCTTTATACAAGAAACTACTTTGGCTCAAATACAAAAAGAAGCCGATATTCTTAGTCTTCATATCCCGCTTTCGGAGGAAACCCGAAATATGATAAATACAGATTTCCTAAACCAATTCCAAAAGAACATCGTATTACTAAATCTTTCAAGAGGAGAAATCGTAAAAACAGAAGACCTCCTTCACGCACTAAAAACAGGAAAAGTGATCGCTACCGGATTAGATGTCTTGGAAAACGAAAAATTACACACGCTTACCCCCCTCCAAAAAGAAACCTACCAACAACTTTTTCAACACAAAAACATCATCGTAACGCCTCACATTGCAGGGTGGTCCCAAGAATCAAAAATAAACATCGAAGCGCGAATATTTCTATTCCTTACAGAATTAATACCAGACAACCACAAAATTAACCCAAAGTAAATACTCCTTCTGAAAAAGTTCTTACTTTTGTGCGCACAAAAAAGGAAAATCATTGCGCCTAAAAAACAAATATCATGAAAATTAAATTTATTATAAGTATCATAATAGTAGCACTCTCCATAAGTGGATGCAAAAAAGGAGAGAATCATCCTAACCAAGCACCTGAAACCCGTATCTTCTTAGACACTATCAGCACACCCGACAGACTAACAAGCGTAGTTACCCTATATTGGAGCGGAGAAGACAGAGATGGATTTATTAAAGAATATGAAATCTCATTTGATAAAAACACATGGATTTCGGTACAAACCCGCATGGACACTACCCTCCGATTTGAAATTTCAGGCAGTACTACCGCCGATATCCAATTTTACGTAAGAGCAATAGACAACGAAAACACACCCGACCAGACACCGGCACACCTACTCATACCCATCAAAAACACCGTTCCTCAAATCCACTTTGATGCAACCAAACCCATTCCCGACACAGTATTCTCCGTATTCTCCGCACTATGGACAGCCTCTGACCCTGACGGAGAAGACAACTTAGACTCCAGCTATCTCAAAATCAACAACGGCGAATGGTTAAGCCTACCCAAATCCGTAGATTTTGTTACCATAGTACCCTCCCAACCCTCCATTTCCGGTATTCAAACTGCCAAAATATACAAAGGGACAAATGCCCTACTACATACCCACCTACTAGAAAAAATAAACATAGGAGGCACAAATCGCCTATACATAAAGACCAAAGACAAAAGCGGCATGTTTAGCGACATGGACTCTACCGCACTCTTTTATATCAGCACCAAAACATCAGACCTTCTACTCATAGACGAACACGCAGGCACCAGTAACCCCAAACCCGAAGCCGTATATTTCACCTCCCTTGCCAACCTTAACATAGCATTTGACTACTTCGACCTTAACGCAAACCCACTCCCCTTCCCTAACCCCGCACTCGGGCTATACATGGAGCTATACGACAAAGTATTCTGGATAAGTGACGGAACAGAATATCCACAATACGGCGAACAAATTTACATGGAAATTGCCGCTAACACCTTTCAAAACTACCTAAACAAAGGCGGAAAGCTACTAATAACGACCAAGTTTCCCAATAGATTCAATAGCCCCCCGTATGCAAATAGCTCTCCCGTGTTCTCTTTCTCTCCCATAGAAAGTTTCTCCACAGCACCCGGGCAAGCAAGAATCCCAACAGACAGTACCGTATTCCCGGTAGGCACATTTAGTGGAGAGTATCCAACGCTCAAACCCTCAGTCTTCATGTCTCTAATTAGCCCATTTAATGCCAAAAACGCCAACGATAATCTATTTCACGCCCAAATACAGCCCTCTGGAGGCTGGATAGGTCCCCGCTCCGTCTGCGGAACGACCCGATTTACAAATGGTAAAATCAATCAAGTATTCTTTTCACTAGAGCTTCATAAGCTAAACGGAAACCTCGCTGCATTTGAAACCGTCCTAAACCAAATCATCAAAGAAGAATTTAATTGGTAGTGCTACTTCCCAAAACATAAATAACCAATTATTAGTTTTCCCGTCAAATAAAATTATAATGAAGATCTATACTTTAAAACTTAAAGCAATAAAAGACGAAACGGCAGATGCTTACACTTTGGTATTTGACAAGCCAAATGAGCCGGAGTTTCAACACAAAGCCGGCCAATACCTTACACTCAAAGTAAACGTCAAAGGAGAAAACCTTAGAAGATCCTTCTCTTTGTCCTCCTCCCCTATTACCGACAAAGACCTTGAAGTTACCATCAAAAGAATACAAGGAGGGAAAGTATCCAATCATTTAAGAGATACACTAAAAGCAGGTGATACCATAGAAGTACTTCCACCCTTAGGTAATTTTAGCCTTTCGGCAAATCCTAATAACAAATTTCATTATGTCCTTATCGGAGCAGGAAGCGGGATTACTCCGCTAATGTCTATGATAAAAACCATCTTGAAAGAAGAACCCATGAGCAAAATTACCCTTTGGTACGGAAACACAAATCAGCGTTCCATCATCTTTCGAGATACCTTAAACACACTGCAAAATCAGTTCAATAACCGACTAAATATCATACATTTCCTCTCAAAACCCGAAGAAAATTGGTGCGGGCTGTGCGGTAGATTAGACAAAGAAACACTAACCACCCTCGTCCACACACTATTTATGAACGATGAGTACAAAAAACTTTACTATATCTGCGGACCCGAAGAAATGATGAAAACCGCAATCTCCGTATTAGACGAACAAGGAGTATATAAAGACAATATATTCAGAGAATACTATTCCGCTCCCGCACCCACAGACGAAGAAGCCGCCAAAATTCATACCCAAAAAGCCGCCGCAACAACCGGGCAGGCAATAGTCCTATTAGACGGAAAAACCTATAACGTCCATCTCGAAGGCGACGAATACGTACTTGATGCACTAATCAACGCGGGAATAGACCCGCCCTATTCTTGTCAAGCAGGCGTTTGCACCACCTGCCGCGCCCTACTCACCAAAGGAAAGATAGAAATGGATACTTCAGACGGACTAACAGACTATGAGATTAAACAGGGCTATATTCTTACCTGCCAATCTCGCTGCATAGAAAGCCCTCTCGAAATGGAATATAAATAACCCCCGCTCTTTTGAGGCATCTTACCCAAGCGAAACTGTTAAGTTCATAGGCTTGACTGGCGTATTCAATTGGGTAAATTACAGTCTTTTACCCCTTACAGTTGCCTTATCGGGGTCTATACCTCCACAGATTCGCTATGGGAATAGGGCTTCCTTCAAGAGAACTTTCACATTGTTGATTAAGAGAACGAAAATAGGATTCAGGGCTAATAATTATAGTATTAGAGGAAAGTGTATCTTTTTGGAGTAAAGGAAGAATATCCCCATAAAACAATTCACATCCACTGATTGCTATCAAAGGGTTAGGCTCATGAGTGCTATCTGCATATATCCAGCGTTCATTCGGATATTGTTTTTTCAGTACCCCAAGTTGGCGATATTCCCTAATTGCATCTTCATAGTAAAATTTATAAGTGCCTTGCAAAGGCGTTTCAGAAGTAACGGTTTTAAAAAAAATACCCGTTGTTAAAATTCCTCCAAAAAATAAAGCAGCATACAAGCCATAGCGAAACCATTGAGAGAATCTACCCTTTTCAGAAGCATATCTTGTCCAGAATATCAAAATAAAGGGGATAATAGGTGCGTAATAACGGGTTTCCTGCACAAAACTATAATTGGATAGCGTACCCACTTGCTGTGCCGGAGTTGTAAGAGAAATATAGATATAGGGCAAAACAGTAGCTCCTACAATAATGACTCCAAGCGTATCTACCCTATGATGAAGGCTTTTATCCTTAAATAATCCGCTATACACCCCCAAAACAAAAACACCCATAACAAATAAACTTGCACCCATAGTAATTACTCTTACAATAATACTTAGGGATTGTGTAAAATCACCGCTACTATCTCCCTCCACGATTGTATAGAGGGGATTTAGAAAAAATAAAAATTTCAAGACAAACTCATCTGTTTTAAGGAGATTTTTGGGATAAAAACCCTTGCCAAGGCTTGCAATCTGCAAAGCTCCTTCAACCGGAGTATAGGAATATAACGACTGAAAAAAGAAATAAAGGCACACATACGTAACCGAAAACCCTACCGCCAAGGAAATATATTTTTTCCATTCCTTACTTTCTACAGCACTCCATAATAGAAAAAACACTATGCCTGCCGCAATAGGATAATAGGCATATCTGAAAAAAGAGGCTAATCCAATCAAAAGTCCCATGATTATCCCGCCAGCCCCTCTTTTCAGCTTTTCACCTTCAACACAAACAAAAACACCTATTGCAGACATGAGGCAAGACAAAGAAAACTGACAAGTTGTACTTAAATAATGAATCGGAGCAAAAGAAATCGCCAAGATTGCCAACAAAAGGAATCGCTCCTTCGTCTTAGGAATTGTAAGAAAAATGAGCCATATCAAGCTACCCCAAAAAAAAGTTAAAACTACATAATCAAATACTACAGCCGTCAAATATAAATCGCCAAAAGGCTCATTCAATACCCGAAGAACCGCCGAATAGCCCATAGGCCACCCAAACTCAGTCCAGCAATTTTCCTTATTTAGCGAAATCGTATCTGTATGACACGTAACATACCCTTTCCCTTTTTCTATTTGCCAAGCAGAGTGCATTTGACGACAGCGGTCGGGTCTGTAATTACGGAAAGTTTCCTGCCTCCATACCGTAAACAATACCAAGACAGAAAATACAAGGATAAGCCACTTTTGAGAAAAAAAAATATATTTAGACGCTACCATTGAGGAGTATTTTGGTTGACACCCTGATTTTCTTTAGGCACTTTTTTTAATTGTTGCAAAAACTTTACATCTTCTTCTTTCAGGTTTTCAAGGAGTTCCATCGCTTTTTCTATAGGGATAGAATCATAATGATGGAGAGTAGGAAGTCCTTCCGCTGATTTAGGAGGTAAATAATAATTAAACTTATCCCTATAATCCTTTGCCGACATCTCATCGTCCTCTTCTTCCTCTTCTTCTCTTTCAGGCGTTTCTTCCTTTTTTTCAGCCCCCAATTTTTTCAATATAAACTCTAAATTATATCTTGCTGCCTCATTTTCTGGATTCACTTCTAGTGCCTTTCTAAAATAATCAAGAGCCTCCATTTTCTTATCCTCTTTCATCACCAAAAAACCAAGCGTATTGAAAGCAGCAGAACGAATGTCAGGGCTTTCTGCCTTGTCTAAATTATGCAGTAAAGAAAGCGCGAGTTGAGGAGAGTCCACCTTTAAATAGCATTGTGCTAGGTTAAACTGAATCTCCTCTGTCCTATCAGGATACTTAGTCATTAGCGACTTATAAGCCGCTGCCGCCTCCCCGTATTTTTTCTGATTAAACAACGATTGAGCCGTTTCAAACCCAGACGATACCGGTAGGAACGACAAAAGAAATATAAAAATTACGGTTAAGCCTTTCATCATTCAGGTCGGTAAACGTTTTGTGTAGGTAATAAAAACAAGGTAATTCCCCAGCAGATAAGAGCCAAAACAGAAAATACATAATATTTACTATTTGCTACTCTCTCCATCTTTTCGGAAGAAGGAGAAGATGAGAGCGACTGAAGCTCCTCTACAAGTAGCTTGAGATTAGCAGAGGGGTTATCCAATACAAAATAAGGCGTTTCCGCTTTTTCAGAAATCTCTCTCAATGCTGTTTCCTTTAAAATAGACGTAATCGGGC
>CAUJFT010000186.1 GCA_963169475.1 Bacteroidota bacterium
CATTATCAGGGTATATTGATTTACCACTTCCGTATGTAGTTCGGCTAACGTAGCTTATCGCTTAATCAATCTGCGGGGAGGCATCTATAAAAATTACACCCCTCAATTAAAAAGCTTACTTTTGGTTTTGCGGTTTATAAAATAATATAAATTAATTCTAATCATATACTTATTGGTTTTTTGATTGCAAAAGTTAGGATAATTCGTGTAGTAATTCTATAAAAAAGAGAGAATCTCTTTAAGGTCTGTAATACAGTCCTTGCAATTGCCTTTAGGATTATAAATTAAGACACTCATTCCGGCTGACTTTGCAGCAAGAAAGCCCGCAGGAGCATCTTCAATGACGAGGCACTCTTCCGGAGTAACGCCCAAAGAGCCTGCACATCGGAGAAATATATCCGGAGCGGGCTTGGAAGGCAGTTGTTGATTTCCATCTAAGAAGACCTCAAAAAATGTAGAAATATTGAGTTTTTCCGAAATAAAAGCAGCATTTTTACTAGAAGAAGCAAGGGCTATTTTATACCCCATTTTTTTCAAAAAAGAGAGTACTTCAAAAGTACCCGGGGAGGCATCAGAAGGATTTAATGCCGTTAATAAACTTAGATAATGTTCATTTTTAGCTTCGCAAAATCGTGCCTTTTCTTCTATAGTGTATTTTTGCAAAAGTCCATTTATTTGAAGTAACGTTTCAAGAGATTCCATTCGGTTTTTGCCTTTAACAGTGTCTGCTATTTCCGGGTTATACTGCCAACCGTTGGTTGTAGCTAAATATTGCCAAGTAATAAAGTGATATTGCTCCGTATGTACAAGCACTCCGTCAAGGTCAAAAATAACGGCTTTCTTTGGTAGTATCATAAATCAGCAGAGATGTTAATTAATTATATTGATTATCAATTGATTATGAAATACGCCATTTTGTTTATGACATTGCTCTTTCTTTTTTCATCCGAATAATTGGAGTGCAATATTCCTTGATTTTGCAAAAGCATCGGAATTAAGCTCTGGCAAAATGCTATTTTCTGTACAGAACGCTACGAGTTTTTCTGTTGCAATGTTACCCACTAATTCATCTTTTGCAAAAGGGCAACCTCCAATACCATTCATAGCACTGTCAAAACGGAGGCAACCATTGTCATAGGCGGCTTGTAGCTTTTGTTGGCTTTCTATGGGGTGAGCATGGAGGTGCGCCCCAAAACTTACTTCCGGAAATGCAGGGATTAGCCACGAAAATAGTCTTGAAATGGTTTTTGTATCTGCATTCCCTACGGTATCTGCAAGGGAAATAGTTCGGATACCCGAGTTTACTATTTTTTCTATCCAATTCCCAACGATTTTTTCACTCCACTCATCTCCATAAGGATTCCCGAATCCCATAGAAATATACACTACAAGTTCTTTGTGCTTCGTCTCACATAATTGCTGCATGATTCCGACTAATTCCATAGACTCCGCAATTGTTTTATGAGTATTCCGAATCTGAAAGGTCTCCGAAACTGAAAAGGGATAGCCTAAATACCGAATCGCTTCTTTTTCCGCTGCTTCTTCAGCACCCCTAAGATTAGCAACAATTGCCAGCAATTTGGTATCAGATACTTTCCAGTCTAATTGAGAGAGAACCTCGGCGGTGTCTGCCATTTGCGGGATAGCCTTGGGTGAGACAAAACTGCCAAAATCAAGGGTATCAAATCCTACCTTCAAAAGTGTGTTGAGGTACTTTATTTTATCTTCTGTGCTGATAGGTCGCGGAAAACCCTGAATAGCATCTCTTGGACATTCTATAATTTTTATGCTTTTTGACATTGTTTTTAGGTACTAAGTAGTTATGAGTGATTAATTTTTAGGTATTATATTTTAACTGCGTTATTATCAGTGATTTATGATTTTGATAACAGGTATTCTTTATTTTATACCACTTAAACGATATTGAGCGTTTAGGGTTTGGTTTAAGTCTCTTGGTTAAAACTACTACCTACTTTTCCGCCAAGGTATGCAAACGGGAAAATTAATCCTAAACTAAAAATAATGAACCATAAAGGGTGAGGCAACGCGATTAAATTTAAGAGTGTGAGCAAGAAAAAAACGGCTCCTACGATAAGCCCGTTCCGTATAGGATGAGTAGCACTTCTATATCCGGTTACAAAAGTTCCTATAAATATGCTAACAAACCACCCCGTGGCTAACAAAATATAGGCGTTTACGGGCATTTCTGCCATCATTTTTGCAACCGCCTCTGTATCTTTAAAATCTATTCCCTCCGGGTGGGGGTAAATCATTCCTGATATTGCTTCTGCTAGGAGGGTAATTAATCCGGAAATGAATATACCAATAAGGATATAAATAATATTTTTTTTTGACATCTTTAAATGATATTAGAATGATGAGAAAAATAATAGGTGAACAATTCTGTAAGAAAGTGTCCAAAGTTAATACCAATCCGGAAATAAATTGGCTTTATTAAAACTTTTATTCTAAAAAAACGTAGTTTACTCATGTTTTAATTATTTTTCTCGTATCCATACAAGTAGAAAAATAGTAATCCAAAACCCCTCAAACAATATTAATACTATAGTGCAAAATGGCAAAATTAAATGCAAGTGAAATAAAAATTTTAAACGATATTGCGGCGTGGAAAGGACAAGCACCCGGTTTTCTTAGCCGGGCCACCGATTTTATTAGCCGCCCGATTAATTGGGCAACCTCTACCCTGATTCCGGATTTTGTAAAGCAAGGAATGGGGGGCATCGTGGAAGTAATAGCGGAAAAATTACAAGATGCCTCTCTTTGGACGGTGAATAAAGAAGAAGTCTTGCGTTCTACCAAAGAATTTGATATTGATTCTGAAACGATTGTAGAGTTACAAAAGGCTTCTATCCACGATTTAGACCATATTTCAGAAAAATTCATCTCTGAAAATCGCCGTTACGCTACCCTTAGTGGTGTGGGAACGGGGATGGTGGGGTGGCCGGGATTAATTGCAGACTTGCCTACTTTATTTATGATTTCTATCAGGACCATTTACCAAATAGGTTTATGCTATGGATATGAGATGTCTTCCGAATCTCCCGAAAAACAGGAGTTTGAAATGGAGTTTGTAATGAGAATATTTAAAACCGCAACTGCTTCTAGCGTAGCAGAAAAGCAAAAGGCATTAGCAGAACTCAAGGATTTTGAAATTTCGCACCAAGAAGTTTTTCAATCTGTAGGAGGGGATTTTACCTCTAAGCAGGTCAGCAAAAATGCGGCTAATTTTCTTTCGCAAAGACTGATTAAGGAAATTGTAGAGCAAACGATTTCTAAAAAAGCGGCAGGGCTTGTACCTGGAATAGGAGCGATTTTCAATGCCGGATTTAATTATGTATATCTAAAAGATGTGGGCGAAACTGCCTTTATGTTGTATAGGGAACGCTTTCTCTCGGATAAGAAAGGACGGCAGAAAGTAATTATTGTGGATATTGAATAAGAACGCCTTTGGAGGCAAAGAACCTGCCAGCAAAAGAGAGATAAGAAAGAAACCACTATAAGTATTGAAAAAACCAAAAAATGTACTACCTTTGTAGCCATATTTAGGTTTTTCGTTAAAAAAAATAAGTAAAATAATTTAAGATGACACAAGAACAGTTGAAAGACGTTCAAGAGCGGGTGTCGGCTCTGGGGAGGTATCTTTGACATCGCTCGTAAGCGTGAAGAGATACAAGACAAAGAATTATTGACACATGAACCCGATTTTTGGTCGGATTCGGAGAAAGCAGAGGGGGTGATGAGAGAAATTGGTAGCTTAAAACTTTGGGTTGAGCCTTTTGATACCTTGTCCCAAAAGTTAGAAGACCTTATGCTCTATTATGATTTCTATAAAGAAGAACCCTCCGAGGAAAATTCAGAATTGGTGGAAGCTACTTATCAGGAGTCTGTTACTGCCCTTGATAAAATAGAGTTAATGAATATGCTCTCCAAAGAGGAAGACCGCCTGAATTGTATTTTGGAGATTAATGCGGGAGCGGGCGGTACGGAAGCCCAAGATTGGGCAGACATACTCAAACGAATGTACATCATGTATGCCGAAAAGCACGGTTATAAGTGTAGCGTTATTGATGAGAAAATTGGAGATACAGCCGGTATCAAGAGTGTTTCTTTGGAGATAGAAGGAGAGTTTGCTTATGGCTATCTTAAGGGAGAAATTGGTGTTCATCGCCTTGTCAGGGTCAGTCCTTTTAATGCACAAGGAAAGCGACAGACTTCTTTTTCTTCGGTATTTGTATATCCGGAAGTAGATGATAAAATCGAAATTATCCTTAATCCGGCTGATTTAGAGTGGGATACTTATCGATCAAGTGGAGCCGGCGGACAAAATGTAAATAAAGTAGAAAC
>CAUJFT010000187.1 GCA_963169475.1 Bacteroidota bacterium
GGCTATCCGCTGCTTTCCCGGGTGCTTCGTCAGTGTAACGGCGGGAATAATCAATGGCTTGGACACATCTGCCGCTGGGTAAAAGATATTTTGCAGTAGTAATTTTAAGTTTAGCATTGTAGTTCAGGTCTTTGGTTGCTTGCACAAGCCCTTTTCCAAAGCTACGTGTACCTACTACGACTCCCCTGTCAAGGTCTTGTATCGCTCCGGCCACGATTTCTGACGCACTTGCGCTCCTGCCATTTACCAATACTGCTATAGAAAGGGTAGTATCTATGGGTGCTTCTCGGGTAGTGTATTTATTTTGAGTGCCTTCCATTCGTCCCTTTGTTTCTACTACGGCTTGCCCTGTTTTTAGGAAAGCGGAAAGTACAATCACTGCCTCATGGAGTAGCCCGCCAAGATTACCTCTTAAATCTAAGATTACGCCCCTCATCTCCGGATTATCTTTTTTTAGTTCTGCCAAAGCCTCTCTTACTTCTTTGCCGGCTTCTTGCGTAAATCCGGTTAAGGCGATATATCCCGTCTTGCTATTAACCATTCCATGATAAGGAACATTTTCTATCTTTACATCTTTTCTTTTTACGGTGATTTGCCGGGTTTGGCTTTCTCCAAAACGCTGTATGGTAAGCAGTACCTGACTACCCGCTTGTCCGCGGAGTAGCGTTCGTATATCGGCTTTAAATTTCCCTTGAATTACAACATTATCAATAGACAGGATTTCATCTCCTACCTTTACTCCGGCAACCACGGCAGGGTCATCTTCAAATGCCTCCGTAACGATATACTTCCCGTCTTTCTCGGCAACAGAAGCCCCGATTCCTCCATAAGAACCGGTACTGATAAAACGATAGTCTTCAATCTCGCCCGCACTGATATAGTCTGTATAAGGGTCTAAGGATTCTAACATTGCATCAATCCCTTCGCGCATTACTTTTGTAGGATCTACTTCATCAACATAGTAGGCATTAGCATCTCTGAACACTTTCCCAAAGATACTAAGGTTCTTAGTGATTTCAAAATAATCATCAGTACCTTCTGCAACATGCCCAACACTAACAAAGGAAACGATGATAATAAAGGCATATAGAAAGGCACGTTTCAATTTAGATTGCATATAACTTCTTGATGTCTAAGATAATGAGAATACCAATTTTTGCTATTCCCTTGTTTGATACTTCAAAATTAAAGAAAAAAAATAGAATGGCAAAAAACAATTATTTTACCCTTACTACCTTTCCTTCTTTCATTACAAACTTGCCTACATTGAGGTGAGTTTTTCCTTCGGAGATTTGAGATAATTGGGTAATATCGTCTTGTAAAGTATGGAGGCTTCCACCCGTTTCAAATGCGATTTTTATATATTCTGGATTGACTTTTTGCTCATACGGGTCACAAATTATAACTCTAATGGGGCGATTGATTTTGGGCAAAAGAGCCATATCTCTTACTCCGGAATTATCTGCGATAAGAATTACCTCCTCAAAGTTTTTGAGTTTGGTAATTCCAAGTAGGACCGCTTCAAGGTCATTCTCTTCGATTTCGCCTCCTGTACCGTTGCTCATTGTTTTATTCATTATCCGAATGACATCTTCTATTCTATTTGTGGTCGCCTTATAGATTCCCCCTGTAGTGCCTATTTTTTTGTGTCCAAAGGGCTTCATGTTTCCGTCATTAAAAAAAACGAAGTGGGAGACTTGGGAGATATTGCTTTCCAGATTAAGCCGATGCCATAATAGTAACTGCGCGCCATATTCATACATACTCGCCGTCCAATCCATTACAATCAGGCTATTTTTCCACTCCGGGTGGCGGGATAAAATTTTAAATATTGAAGAATCTTTCAAGACGAGCTTTCCTCTAAGTACATTTTCTATCTCCGAAATACTATAGATTTCTCGGATAGGTTTAGGGTTTTTCACCTTTGAGGCGGCTTCGGAAGAGAACTCAAAAGGAACAGGGGGAATAGGAGCCGCGACCAAAGGTACTTCATCTCCCTCGGGTTTTTCATTTCGGAGCTTATATTTAATGACAAAGCCATGAAATAACTTCTTGGCTTCTGCTCCACTACTGCATTTTGTTTGAAGTACAAGATACCAATCAATATTATTATCAAGAAAAGCACTATCCAATTTAATGAGATTTTCGACCCTAGTTTTGAGTAAACCGCCATAAGTAAGTACCCATTTACTATAATCTAAGGGGTAGTTTGTATATACTAATTCCACCTGATAGACAGCATATTTTTCTGATAGAGGCTTCCACGCATCGGGATTAGCAATTACGGGGTCAGCATAGGCGAGGTTTAAAGTAACCTGATGGGTATCTTCTTCTGCTTCGTATATGGGAATTTGGATAACGTCTTTTATTGGAATTGGGATACTATCTGCTTGCCCCAACATAGGCGACACACTCACTAAGACAAGTATAAGTATTATACATCTTCTCATTAACCGAAAAGCGACTTTCATGATTTTTACAATTAAAAGGAGAAATAAGGCTATATAAAGGGGGAAATTATTTTGGGAGAAAATGAAAAATATCAGCCTTCGCCGGCTACTTCAAAACCAATCTCTGTGTATTTTTCGTAGTCCTCCGCTTTCGCACACAATACGTGAAATAATAGGATAGGTTTAAATAGAATGTAGCCTCACAGAGAAAAAGGGTTATTTCTTCGTTGTGCTATCCCATATTAGTTCTCTAATTTGGGAGAAAGAAAAGGAATGTAGATTTTTTTTAAAATTGTACCAGAAAGCCCCTTGAGATAGAATCACTATTTCTTTTTTGGATAAACTGGTTATTTTTCCGTGATACGCTTCTCCCGTCCAAAGCACTACCTGTACCTCTTTACCAGAGATTTCATGCTCATACTTCGGAATCTCATCGCCCATAATCCTTTTCTGCCATTTTCCCATAATTTTAATTTGTTCTGGTTTACCACACTCCGGAATATTTGCTATCCTTGATTATCTATTTTGTATGAATCACTGACATACGCCGTTTTATTTTTACAAATCCCCTTCAAATGGACGGACGACAATATCTTCCACTACGGTTCTATTACTTAGCATACAGCTCATCTGTACGATTTCAGCTACGTCTTCTACGGGAATAAATCGGGATTCGGGAAGGGTAGTCCCCGCCCATGAGTCGGTAAGTACTGCACCAGGTAAAATATTAATCACCCTAATTCCGTAAGGTTTCATCTCCTCTCTAAGTACCTTACCTAATCCAAGCATTGCAAATTTTGAGATAGTATAACTCCCTCCGTTTGGGTATGCTTTTATGCTGGCAATACTGCAAATATTTACAATTGTTCCGGACTTTTGCGCAATCATGGGAGGGAGCAGGCTCTTCGTGAAGTAATAAGCACTATTTAAGTTAGTGGCTATCATCTGCTCAAAAACGGTATCAGGTTCGGTATGAACCTGCCCGGGCTGAAAAGCCCCTCCGTTATTTATCAGAATATCTAATGCGCCGTATTTCCGAATGATTATTTCGGATAAAGCCTTTACCGCTTCTTTGTCTGAAATATCACATACATAAGTATCTATTTCCGGCATTTTTTGTTGGGCGATATGGAGCCTGTCAGGATTACGTCCACAGATTATCACCTGATAGCCCTGACTATAAAATCGTTCAGCAACGGCTAACCCAATTCCCGCAGATGCGCCAGAGATAAATACAGACAGTTTATGGGTCATTCTAAGCGTTTTTTATTTGAAAAATATAGATTATTGCCGAGATTATTTGTTTAAATTTCGTTTTTCTGCCATTCGTTGTAGCCTCAATTTCTCACGGGTAGCAAGAATATCTTTCATTTTTCCTATCTTTAACCCCCTGTGGTATAGAATAATGAATATCG
>CAUJFT010000188.1 GCA_963169475.1 Bacteroidota bacterium
TGAAATCAGGTTTTTTTGGAGAGGAAGTAACCGTTTGGGGAACAAGGGGCTACCTTAAATCTGAACTTCGTCATATCCTTCCTATAAAAAAAGATTTTTTTCGCTTTTCTTTTCCTTTACTATCCTTTGTAGATGCTTTATTGAATCTTATTTTTTACCCTTTAAGAAAAATAGCTCACAAACGATTCTATCCTGTAGGGTTAAGGGTAGAGCCTATAAAAAGTATTGATAATGAAGTAGCTGAATGGATACAGTCTTTTCAAAAAACAACACTATTCAGAAGAAATAACGCCTTGCTTGATTGGATTATACAATACCCTTGGGTGAAAGAAAGTCGCCTTGCTGACAAAGAAAATACCCGTTATTTCTTTACAAGTGTCGCTACTACATTTAGGCAATTTTTTCTTAAAGTTAGGGGGGATTCCGGTGAAATAAGAGGGTTTATTATGCTTTTGAATCGCAATGGACACTTGAAAGTGCCTTATGCTTATTTTCACCCCCAAGATACTAAAACGATTGGGGAGCTAATCGTTCATTACGCGCTGCTTTGGGATATTCATACTTTAACGGTGTTTCATCCTGCATTAAGTCGTCAAATCGAACAGACGAGTCTCCTATTCATATTCCGAAAAAGGATAGCCAAAGGGTTTATGATGAGTAAGAAGTTAGAAGGTATCTTAGGAGGGGTTCCCTTTGTAGTGCAAGCAGGAGACGGAGATGCTGCCTTTACCTAATTTATTTTAGGATAGCAAATTTTCCTACACAATACTTTTCTCCAGAGGTAGTAGCGGCAAATGCCAAATAAATCCCACTTGCTACTTTTCTTCCCTGAATATCTGTACCGTCCCATATAGCAGCCCCTCCTTCTCCTATGAGTTCGCGCACGAGTTGCCCGGAAATAGTGGTAATTTTCACAGAAGAACCAGAAGAAAGCCCATTAATCGTAATATAGCCTTCGTATCCGGATTGTACAGGATTAGGAAATACTACGACCGACTCACATTTTTCTCTTCCAGAAGTAATGCCACTTCTGAAGCTTATTACGCCTTTGCTTGTAGCAAAAAATACCTCTCCCGTAGTATTGTCAATTCTGATGTCATTAATCAAGTCCGAAAACAAGGGACTATTTTTAACTGTGAAATGCGCTAAAACCGATTGCCCATCAGCACTTACAAGGAAAACGCCATTGTTAGTGCCTAACCATTTTCTATTACCTCCATCTACTGCTATTGCCGTGATACTCTCTGTACGGAGCAGCGGATAGCCTTCTACAATAGGAGCTCTCACGTCCGCGCTTTTTCCGGTTGATAAGTCATAAAGAAAGTTACCATACATAATCCTTACTCCTTCGTCTGTTCCTATCCATACATCTCCTTCCTTGTCGTTGGCAAGGGAATACACATTAGCAGAGGGCAAATCTCCTTGTCCCGGGTTGGTAGAAAGTTGAACAAATACATCATCAGCGGTATTTTCGGGGGTGTTTTTATCATTATAGACAACCACTCCTCCCCGCCGAACCATGACCCATTTGTTTGCATAATCATCAACTAACAAGCCGGATATTTGAGAAGAGGAGGCAACAAAATCCTTACGCATATTGTACCATACTCCTTGTGGAGTCATCACTTGAAGCGGGTTTTGAGCAACAGTTAGGGTAAGCCATACATTTTTTTGCCAATCTACTCCGATACCCGAAACGCGAGAGTTCTCATAACGAGAGGTATCACAAGGATTATCTATTACGCTCATTCCCGAATTTGCACAATCATAAAACGCTTCTAATTTTCCGTTTTTCAAAATTGCTAGTCCTTTCCCAAATGAGCCAAGATAAGCATATCCGGTTTCGTCATCATATAATGCTCGCGCATAGTTCCAATTAGCTCTGTTTGAGGGTAATCCGTTTCCTTCTTTAAGGTTTAGCCAACCTTGATTGTCCTCAAAAATAGTTCCTTTGTTATAGTAATGTATTCCCGATCCACTTGTAGCGGGGACAAAGGTGGCATCATATCCAAGCGGTGCAATATATAGTTCTCCATTTCCAGCTGCCATAGCTGTACAATCATTGGTCAGAGGTCCGGCAGGTAGAAAAGATTCTTGTTGGGTACCGTTGTCTACGACCTTATACATTCCCAGATAAAACGTAGCTACATAAAAAACATCATTCTTTTGATATACATCTGTAATATAGCCGGTTACAGGGAAAAAAGAGACAGATGTTCCGTCTTTTTTTACTACCCTGACATCTCCCGGTGTAATCAAAATAAGTTCGTCCTCTTTTTCTCCCGCCTTTATGAGCGTATATCCCCCAAATGTACCATCAGGGACAGTTAATAGTTTCCATTGTCCTGCCGTTGATTGATAAACTTTTCCATTTACGACTGCGTAAATACGGTCAGAAATAGTAGTAACCAATCGGATTGTCCCTTGGGGAAATGCCTCTGCGGAGGTTTCTTTCTTCCATATCGCGGGTTCTCCGGGATTAGGGGTATTGACGGGGGCAGAGTACAACGACGTATCCCCAACCACTACCCAAATCTTGTCATTGAAGAGAGTAACAGACCCTACTTTAGAGCGAACCAAACTATTCCCGATTTTAGTGATGGTAAATTTCGGCTCCATGAGTGCCAAATCATAGATTACCAACCCAAATTCTGCGGCAACATATAGATAGTTTTTGTCTCCGGTAAAATCATAGATACTTTTTTGGGTATAGAATACGCTTCTTTCAATATCAGTGAGGGCATTCATTTGGTCCGGATTGGAGAAATAATCAATCGTTCCGTCTTCGTATCCGATAAAGTATTGCTGTGAGGAAGAATTATAATATAGTGCAGAAGGGGTAATTCCACTCATCTTTTGTACCGTTGAATACGTTTTCATTTCATTCTCAACAAAATCAAAGGAAAACATTCCTCCATAAGTAGCGGTAAATAAATGCTTAGAGTCCGAAGCAGATTTAATACACCGATAATGTCCTGAATAAGCTCTCCATTCTCCTACACTTATATCCAACTCTTGGGCTAGGGATAGGCTAAATACCCCGCAAAGTGCAGACAAAAGGCACAAAATGCTGACAAAAAACCGATTCATTTTTGAAAAAAAATAATTTCGAGAAGTTAATTAATAGAAAAACGCTGCGCCACAATAATACTTCGTCTTTCACATATTATTAATTCTCTGTTGATAAATTTATTTTCCTTGAAAAAGTACTTTCTTCGAGGAATTTTAAGTATTGATGTATTTAAACGAAAACCGGACAAAAATAGTAAATATTGAGTAAACAGGCAAAGGCAAAAAACAACCCTCCCCGTAATATTGAACGAATGCGAAACATGACACTGCTTAACAATAACCCATTAGTAGAATATGTCCTATCAGTATTTACACGTTATAGCCGAAGCAAGCCTTCAAAACGCAATTATATGGATTAGTTTTATACCATAAAGTTACGCTTTTTCCCCTTTTTAAAAAATATCGGGTAGCGTATCTTTTATAGAAGTATGCTATTTGGTAGCATATCGTTGATTAATCTCCTCATAAATAGTATCAGGAACGCGACTCACTCTTTCGGGTATGATAGGATTGGGCTTTATCCATTCTAAGTCTCCCTTTATCCATAAATATATCAGTCCAATGAGTAAAATCAAGACAAAAATGCTCATTTCAATCAGTGCAAATATTCCCCAACCGGAAATCTCCGAAATGAGCTTTGGGTCAGCAAATACAGTTACCCATGGAAATAAGAATAAAATTTCCACATCAAAAATTAAGAAAACCAATCCGATTACATAGAACCGGACGTTAAACTGAATATTGGCGTTTCCTACGGGGTCTTCTCCACATTCATAGACAGACAACTTTTCGGGATTAGGGCGATAAGGTGCCAGAATTTTGTTTACAAGTATAATCAGCCCTAAAAATGCGCCACCCCCAATAAGGTACAACAATACATTTCCAAAATCACTGACCTGCGCCTGCATGCTTTTAAGAGAATTAAGTCCTCCTTATAGACAAGGAGGCTTTACGTTAAACATTTATAATAGTTCTTGAAGTTTCGTAAGAGGCTTTTGTAATAGCTCAAAATTAGGCTGATATTCTTTTAGAATTTCAAATTTATCACAATATACCTTTGTCGCTTGCTGGTTCTTCTTAGAGAATTGAAGAAGTTTGTTAAAATACTCTCTCACAGTGTGATGAGATTTGTCGAAGACCAATACTTTTAGTTTATCAATTTCAAACTCTTTTTCTCTGGCAAAATAAGCCACAAGTAAAGACTTCATTCTTTTCTGTTCTTCTTCCTCAAAGCTAGACTCTGAAAAAATTTTTATCAATTCATGGATAAAAATACGTGATTCATCATACCCATCATAAAATTCTCCTAATTTATACCAGAAGAGAAACGGTAAATATATACCTCCCAGGATGTCTGCCGAAAGAATCGTAAACCGGTCAAGCTCTTCCGGATTTTCTTCCATTAGCTCATTATGTAACGCGATAATCTCCGAAACGGCGGCTTCGTGGGTTTCCTCTAAGGTATCGGCATATTTTTCTTCTATTTCGTCTAAACGGTCAATTATATTCATATTTGATGCGTATTTAAAAGGTGATTATACAAAACGAATGCCCCGTAAGGGGCAAATGCAATACAAAGGTACGTTTTTTCTGTATATTAGTGAAATTCTCTATTATTTTTTTTGGAAAAATGAAGCCTTATTGACTTTTTTTTAATATTAATATCTTGATAGCTACTTCATTAGCTCCTTTTCGCTTTTACTGTAAAAACTATATCCCATACAGAACCACCCCAATATAAATAATAATCCGCCAACGGGAGTTATTGGGCCTACCCACTTCACCCCAAACGGCAATATGTCTTTTAAGGCGAGTAGGTAGAGTGAACCGCTAAAACAGAAAATCCCGCCAAGCAAAGAAAAGGAGGCATACCTAAGCCATTTATCTGTTATGCTAAGCCCCATAAAACCACAAAAAAGAAGTACGAGTGTATGGATTAGTTGATAAAAAACCGCTTTATTCCATATTTCTATCTGATACTCATTTAAGACAGACTTTAATCCATGCGCCCCGAAAGCTCCCAAAGCCACAGATACCGCTCCGGACAGGGCTGCAATTAGTATAAAATACCGACTCTTCCTCATGATTTTAGCGTAATAAACTTTCTTAAAAAACTATTTTTTTTACTTTTAGTTTTGAGGGTAAAATAAATAGTAAAGAAATTTTTTATGCTATTACATTTAAGCATAATGTCTAAAATAATAATAAAAAGATAGATGTACTATAATTATTATTGCTTTTTTTTAGGTATAGGACAAATTTATTCATTAATTGTATAGCATGAGTGCTTTACTTCTAAAAATAAAAACAATAAAATGGTTTCAACTTTTTTATGTTACATATTTTGTGATATAAATTCATTAGAGTGTGCTTTAAGGGTATAAAAATAGATTTAGGTCTTATTTAATTAGAAAAAATACATTTTTCTAATAGGATAATAAAAAAAATATTACCTTTGACCCAAATTAACGACAATATTTTTATGAATCCTCGATTTAAGGCATTAGAAATTATTCAAACTCGCCCTTTAACAAAACCTATAGAGACTGTTCGCTCCAAGGAAATCTTTGCTTCCAATGTATTTAGCTTGAAGGTAATGAAAAATTATCTCTCGAAGGAGGTATATCAATCGCTCAAAGATTGTGCGGAACAAGGTATTCCGGTCAGCCGCTCAATTGCTGGTCAGGTAGCAGGAGCAATGAAATCTTGGGCTATAGAAAAAGGGGCAACGCACTTCACGCATTGGTTTCAGCCGCTAACCGGACTAACCGCTGAAAAACATGACGCTTTTTTTGAACTTCACGAAGACGAACCGATTGAGAAGTTTTCAGAAGGAGAGTTAGTACAACAAGAGCCAGACGCCTCCTCTTTTCCTTCTGGTGGATTGAGAAATACTTTTGAAGCGCGCGGCTATACTGCTTGGGACTCCAGTTCTCCGGCTTTTATCTTTGAATCGGTGTATGGAAATACGCTTTGTATCCC
>CAUJFT010000189.1 GCA_963169475.1 Bacteroidota bacterium
GAGAAACACCACGTTATAAGTAGTTCTTAGTTTTTAATGATAAGTTTTTAGTCTTCATAAATAATTGTTTATTAGTTTTTTAACTAAAAATAATATCATAAACTAATTTCAAACCAGTAGTTAGTATAGAAATATCAAAGATTACAAAATTTAAATTTTTCCTAACAAAATCAATGGTAAAGGGTTATATTTAGAACTATTCTAAATAATTGCTTATGATTATTCCTATAAAAACAATAGACGGAATTAGGGCTGACTTTCCTATCTTGAATGAGAAAGTATATGGTAAATCTTGGGTTTATTTTGATAATGCGGCGAGCGGGCAAAAGCCTAAAGCAGTGATTCAGGCAATTACTGAATATTATGAGCATACCCACAGCAATGTTCATAGGGGTGTGCATTATATGAGTCAGCGCGCTACGGACAAATTTGAACATGCACGTAAAAGAGTAGCCCAATTTCTTAATGCAGCAGAAACACATGAGATTATATGGACTACCGGAGCCACGGAGGGGATAAATTTAGTAGCAGCTACATACGGGCGAAAGTTTTTGAAGGCAGGAGACGAAATTTTGATTTCCGGAATGGAGCATCATGCCAATATTGTCCCTTGGCAAATGCTTTGCGAAGAAAAGGGTTGCATATTGAAGGTGATTCCTATGCTTGATAACGGCACATTAGATATGCAGGCATTTGATTCCCTGCTTTCCGAAAAAACGCGTTTTGTGTCGGTAGCCTATGTCTCTAACGCATTGGGTACGATTAATCCGGTGAAAGAGATTATTCAAAAAGCACATGCACTAAGAATTCCGGTCTTATTGGACGGTGCGCAAGCTTCTTGTCATTTTTTAGTAGATGTACAAGAGTTAGATTGTGATTTTTATGTTTTTTCGGGGCATAAAGTATTCGGACCTACCGGTATTGGAGTGTTATACGGAAAGTCAGAACTATTAGATATTATGCCACCTTACAAAGGGGGAGGGGAGATGATAGAAACTGTTACCTTTGAAAAAACAACCTATGCCGGCTTGCCTTTTAAGTTTGAAGCCGGTACGCCTGACATAGCCAATGCCGTAGGGCTTGGGGCGGGGATAGATTACCTTGAAGAAATAGGGTGGGATTTTATCCAAAAACAGGAAGACCTACTATTTCAATATGCCATGGAGGAAATTAAGAAGCTCAAAGAAGTGATATTGTATGGTACTGCTCCGGAAAAGGTAAGCGTAATTTCCTTTTTAATAGACGGCGTACATCCTTATGATGTAGGTACAATCCTTGATAAAATGGGAATTGCGGTGAGAACGGGACATCATTGCACTCAACCGCTAATGGCAAGGTTGGGTATTCCAGGCACTGTACGAGCTTCTTTTGCATTTTACAATACAAAAGAAGAGATAGATAGATTAATAGAAGGGTTAAAAAAAGCCATAAAGATGCTTAGGTAATCAAGGCTCTGTTTTAGGCGGATTATCCAAATCTAATTCTCCCCATCTTGACATTTGGCGCATAATCCAATTGCGTCTTTTTATGACGTAGCTTCCGGGTTTTTGTACAGAATATTTAAGCGGGTTTGGAAAACAAGCGGCGATTGTAGCGGCTTCGGAAGCAGAGAGGGAGGCGGCTTGTTTGTTATAATAGACTTGTGCGGCGGCTTCTGCTCCATAGACTCCATCTCCCATTTCTATTACATTGAGATAAACCTCCAAAATTCTTTCTTTGCTCCAAATTAATTCTATCCAGAACGTAAAATATACTTCTAAGCCCTTTCTAAGCCAGCTTCTTTGGGGGAATAAAAAAACATTTTTAGCGGTTTGCTGGCTAATTGTACTTCCTCCTTTGATGGGTTTACCTTTCTTTTTTCGTTTATTATTGGTCTCAATCGCTTTTTCAATTGCCTCAAAATCAAATCCTCCATGCTCCATGAACTTTTGGTCCTCGGCGCAAACCGCTGCAAGTGCCATATTTTCAGATATTTTTTCCATAGAAACCCAATCCTTTTTTAATCGGATTGGCTTGCTTGTAAAAACCTGCTCTACGCAACGTTGAAGCATCAAAGGCGTAACCGGAACCGGCAAGAAGGCATACAATATAATGAGTAAATGCCAAAAAATAATAATTCCCAAACTCACTTTTAGGATTTTTCGTAAAATTTTACGAAGTCTTTCTTTCATCGTTTATTCATTTAAATCAATTTCAGTACTATCTCCTACATTTACGCTATGCGACTTGCCTTTGAAGGAAGTATCATTTCCAAGCACGGATTTATGAAGTACAATATCTTCTAATTGAGCATAAGCTCCTACAATAGAGTCCCTCACTATAGAATTGTAAATGTGGCTATTTTCTGCAATAGCCACATAGGGACCGATAACGGAATTGCGAATATCACAACCCGGTGCTATATGAACGGGCGGAAGAATTACGGTATTTTCAAATTGATGCACTTGTTTGTTTTTGGCTCTATCCAAGAGGATTCTGTTAGTGTGTAGGAGGCTTTCGCGATTTCCGCAGTCATACCAGTTATCCACTTGAAATACATGAACGCCTACTCCTTTCTCTACCATTTTCATGATTCCATCAGTGAGAAAAAACTGATTAGCGTTTTCGGGGCTATTCTCCATTAAATCCTGAATGCACTGAAATAGTAATTTTATCTGGCGAAATTTATACAAACCCACCATGGCAAGATTGCTGACAGGAATTTCTGGTTTTTCTATGGCTTTTACGACTTTATTGTCTTCATCTGCAATAATAATCCCAAATTTTCTGGGAGTTTCTACCTCTTGAACGCCTAATAAGTTGGGATAAGGAGATTGTAAAATCTGCTTGATTTCGTTCCCAAATATCGTATCTCCAAGAACAATCAAAATCTCTTCTGCCTCTAAAGTTTCCGTTTTACAAAGATAAATCGCATGGGCAAGTCCTCTTCGAGGTTCTTGAACTACAAACTCTGCTTGTATTTTGTCTGAATATTCTGTCTCTACATACTCCCTGATTTTTTCCCCAAGATATCCAAGAACAAAGACCTGATGCGTGATTCCGGCATCTATAATGCTATCAATAATATGACCTAAAATGGGTTTACCAGCGACGGGCATCATCGGCTTGGGTTGTGTATGTGTATGAGGTCTCAGCCTTGACCCCACTCCAGCTACAGGAATAATCGCTTTTTTAAGGGACATGATATAAGTGTTTTGTAAAAAACTAATACAAAGGTAGGGATTCTTTTTGAATTAGTTTTTTTTGCGATGAAAATGTCAGAGCAAACGCCTTAAAAAACATAAAAAGCCTGCCTTATCCGTAATGTTGAACGAAACATCACACTCTGTGTATATTATATCAATATTTTTATTAAATTTGAAGTTCAATGCTTAGACCAAATCTAATGATATAGTAATAAATTTTAAAAATTATGTGGTGGGTGTATGCAATTTTATCGGCTTTGTTTGCTTCACTAACGGCAATTTTTGCAAAGATTGGAGTAACGAATATTAACACTAATTTGGCGACAGGGATACGGACTATGGTTGTTTTAATAGTGCTTTGGGGTATTATACTTGTAAAGGGGGAAGCAAAGGGCATTTATTTTTTATCAAAACAGAATGTTGTATTTCTCTTTATTTCAGGTATTGCAACGGGTTTGTCGTGGCTGTTTTACTTCAAGGCATTACAATTGGGAAATGTATCACAAGTAGCCGCGATTGACAAACTAAGTGTAGCACTGACAATTGTTTTAGCGACTATCTTTTTGAATGAAGCATTAACCCTAAAGACCGCCATAGGGGCAGGGTTAATCATTATGGGGACTTTGGTAATGATTATAAAATGACCAGCTACCCAATTAAAATTATCCT
>CAUJFT010000190.1 GCA_963169475.1 Bacteroidota bacterium
GTGCAACCGGACCCGCCGGACCTACAGGCTTAACCGGAGCAACCGGACCCGCCGGACCTACAGGTTTAACCGGCGCAACCGGACCTGCCGGACCTACAGGCTTAACCGGCGCAACCGGACCCGCCGGACCTACGGGTTTAACCGGTGCAACCGGACCTGCTGGACCTACAGGCTTAACCGGTGCAACCGGACCTGCTGGACCTACAGGCTTAACCGGTGCAACCGGACCCGCCGGACCTACAGGCTTAACCGGTGCAACCGGACCCGCCGGACCTGCTGGACCTACAGGCTTAACCGGTGCAACCGGACCCGCCGGACCTACAGGTTTAACCGGCGCAACCGGACCCGCCGGACCTACTTGGACACTCACCGCTCCTACATTTAATACTAGTGGAAACTTAACTATTAATGCAACATCGGGTTCAGGGGCACCCGTATCTACAACGACCGCAGCTTGGTTGACAACTGGAAATTCTGGAACTTCTGCTGCAACTAATTTTGTCGGTACAACCAATGCAGTAGATTTTGTAACAAAAACAAATAATACAGAAGTAATGCGTGCTACCTCTGCCCAAAGGGTAGGAGTAGGAATAACTACCCCCACTACAAAATTAGAAGTAAGTAGCGGTACAGGAGATGCGGTATACGGGCATAGTAGTAATGTAGGTGGGTATTTAGGATATGAGACAAATTTCGCCTTTGGAGTAACTCCTCAAACCATAAATGGTGCAGGTGTATGGGCAGCGAATCCAGCCGCTGGATATACAAGTTTTTATGCTCAGTCAACCGGTTCGGCTACGGTTGCAGCTAATATTAGCTATTCTAATGTGTGGACTGCAACCTATAATTTAGTAGATAATGCTAGTGCGACATTTAATCCATCTGGGCTTTACAGCCACTTAAATAATACAAGTACGACTATGGGAGTTGGGGCTTTTAAAAATGCGATTTATGGATATAGTAACCGAGGAACTATTGCCGGTAATCCTGGCTATACTGTGGGAGTAAATGGGATTGCAAACTCTCAGAATGAAGATGCTATTGGTGTGGTAGGGCGTGCTTTTTGTAGTAGTGGCTTTACTCTTGGTGGATATTTTGAGGGAAATACCTACCCTGGTTTAAATTCAGGCTATGCTTTTGTAGGAGGAAATGATGGTTTTGGGGCTACTAAAATTACGGGTACAGGAGCGGTCGCAGAGATTGTACCTACGCCAAACCACGGGAGAGTAAAGCTATTTTGTCCTGAAGCACCTGAATATTGGTATCAAGATTATGGGACAGTTAATTTGGTAGATGGTTTTGCGCATGTAGCGTTAGACCCTATTCTTGCCGAAATTATTGTAGTAAATGATGAAAACCCGATTCGTGTATTTGCAACACCTGTAAATATGTTATATTTTGAAGGGGTAACGATTATAAATCGAACATCAACAGGCTTTGATTTGGTGGAACTTAATGGGGGTAAGCATACGGGAAAATTAGATTATCAACTCATCTGTAAACCGAAAACCAACTTCGGGCAAGGGCGTTTCCCTCAAGGTAGAGGTCCCGCGTGGTTAAAACCAGAAATGGAGCCAGCAGCAGCCAAAGCCGCTAATCAACCCAAAGACATTTTCTATTGGCCAGCCGACCATATCCAATATAATTATAACCCGGAGGAAATGATACCTGTAGGAGAAATTGTGCCAGCAGGACCCAATGCCGGTAAATTTAAACTAGGGAATGGAAAGTATAGTGAGAGTTTTCCGGTTGATAACCGTTCAATAAACAGAGCAGATTAAGAAATATTTTTTATTGACAAGGGTAAATCTAAGCCAGAAGGAGGGTTTTAATCTTCATGTCCTCAAACTTTCATTCTCTCCTCAAAACGCTAAAAAGGAGATACTATTCCATACGATACGCTGACAAAAGGAATGATTCGTAAAATATTTAGGGTGTGAGGGTACTCTCCGCTCAATATGACGATAGGGGTAATGCCCCCGTCTTGGTTTGGTGTATGGGTTAAAGGAATGTTGTCTTTTTTTGTATAGTCAAAGGGCAACGCTTTGGAAAAGTTTCTCGTCTTTGTTATTATGTGAAAATTGATTGTAAAGTTTATTATATAATCTTTAATTTCTTGATTTTATGAAAAAATATATTGTCTCCTCTGTTTTTGCGATTCTATTGGTTGCGGTGCTACAAGGGTGCTTTCGTACAAATATAGGTATTCCCGAAGAACTAAAACCTACGTTACCTAGTGTGCCGTTTGACTATAAAGACCAATCGTTTTGGTCTTCTAATTTCAGAACAATCTTTGATAATAGCTTTATGAAAGAGCGTTTTGATTACATGAATAATGATGTAATTACACTTGGAAGGGTACTTTTTTATGATACAAAACTATCCGTAAATAATACTGTTTCATGTGGTACGTGTCATAAACAGAGGGCTGCATTTTCAGACGTTACGGCACTTAGTCGTGGGTTTGAAGATAAAATGACTCAGCGAAATACTCCGCCGGTTATTAATGCTATGATGATGAATGACCTTTTTTGGGATTCTCGCTCTCATAGCGTTCAAGATTTAGTCCTAAAGCCGGTACAGCATGAGGTTGAAATGGGAATGGAGTCTATGGACATTCTTACTCAAAAACTATCAAGGACAGAATATTACCCTGAACTTTTTCGTAAGGCGTTTGGGTCCGTTTACATTAGCGAAGTCAATATTCAAGAGGCACTCACTCAATTTGTACAGTCTATGATTTCAGCCGGCTCTAAGTACGATAAGGGGCTTGATAACGATTTTGTAGATTTTAATCCTATGGAAAAAATGGGTTATGAGGTATTTAGAAGTACAAAAGCAAAGTGCGCTACTTGTCATTCCGAACCGAACTTTACGGTTTCCTCTTTTATACAAACGAATCCTACCTTGGATATTAGTGGTAACTTTTTTCTTTCTCCTTTTATGGGTGGTGATGTAGTGTTGATGGAGGCTATGCCGGGCGGCGGCTTTGGGGGAAGCTATGGAGTAACTTCTAATACAACGAATATTGGATTAGACGTAATCTATGCAGACCAAGGAAGAATGAACGGTCAGTTTAAAATCCCCTCAATCAGAAATATAGAGCTTACCGCTCCTTATATGCACGATGGACGGTTTAATACCCTTGACGAGGTAGTGGAGCATTATAGTAAAAACATTCGACCTCACGCCCCTTTAGATGCTAAGTTTATGGATAATGTCGGAGGTGTAAAGCCTATTGGACTATCAGAAATTGAAAAACAAGCCTTAGTAGCTTTCCTAAAAACACTTACAGATAACTCTTTTGTTACAGATAAAAAATTCTCCAATCCGTTTAAACCTTGATTTTTTGCATTTAAGACGATAAGTATGCCAAAGAGTGTTTTAAAAATGCTCTTTGGTGTTATATCTTTAAGGGTTACTCCATACATAGGAGCTTGCAATCGCATGTTCCTCTATGTTTTTCATTGCTAGGGGCAGAGCCGAGGTGATGTGATTTCACACGTTACACACCCACAAAGGGGATAATTGGTAAGGGAGAGCTTATGCCAAGTGTGATGTTTTTTTATTTACTCGAGATGGCGAGGGGGAAGCACTTTATTTATTATACCATAAGTTCACATAATTTTCCTGATGTGCATGTGTATTTTCCTACTTTTGAAGGGTTTTAGTTCCATTTTTGGGTGAACCTCTTTTCGCTTAGAGTATCATAAAAAATGTCAGGTATAATAAGAATCAATTTATTTGTGTTTTTATATAAAAAAAGTATATTTTATTTTTTAACAATAAAAAGTATAATATAGTTTTTTTTTGAATATTTTAATGTATAAAAATAATACGTAATTGCATATATTAATAATAGATAGAAGTATTATTGGGGGTATAACGCCCCATTTTTAGATTATATTTATTGCCTTTTTTCAATACATAAACATGTAATTATTGTTGTATTTTGCTAAAAATCAACTTTTTTAGACAATATGAAAACAGAAAAAACAAATTAGGCACTAAATTTGCTTTATTATTATTAATTTTTGTAAAAAATAAGCATAAAATTTAGGTTTAATGGAATATATAATATTTATAATTAATGGTATTTTTATATTACATTATTTTGTTTAAACACTAAAAATATAATTGCTTTACTTGATAATCTATAAAATGAAACAAAAGGTAATAACTTTCGTTATATTAAAAAAGTGTCTATCAAAGAAGATTAAAATTATTAACTAAATTAAAACATGAGAAATCGGGTTATTTATCGTTCCTTAATTGTTTTGATGTGTCTTATACTGGGAACAGGGAGTGCTTTCGCACAAAAAAAATCTGCTAAGGACAAAGAACAGGAAAAAAAATGGAAGCAAAAAGCAAAAGCTTATGTGAAAAACCCAATGAGTCTGAAGCAAGATACAGAAAGCTATCAGTCTCAAATTACCGGATTGAAAAACCAATTACTACAACTTCAAACAGAGTTTGCAGGTACTTCTGACGCTTCTACTGCACTTGCCGTAATTATTGACAGTCTTAAATGGGAGAGTATTCAGCTTCAAGCGGATAAGCAACAACTCCAGAAAAAGCTGGACAAGATGGAAATCGCCCTCAAAGGAGAAAAGAAGGTAGCCCAAATGGGTACTAAGTTGGGGTTGGTTTTTAGGACCCAAATCGGTGCTTTTGTTACGCATGAAATGCAAAATCCTCCGAAATCAGGAGAAGACTTTGTACATGAAAAAGCAGACGGTTTTAATAAGTATCTAGTAGGGAATTTCCGGACTCAACCAGAAGCAGAGGCTTTTGCTGAAGAGCTAAAAAAGTTAGGGATAAAGGATGCTTGGGCAGTACCTTATATTGATGGGGTGAGAGTAACGTTTGCAGAAGCAACTTCTTACCTACAAAAGACGCAAAATGGAGGTGCGTTACAGCCGGTACCTACCCCGCCTACCTCTCCTGCCGGCGGTACTCAACCCACTCCTGCGCCTACTCCTCGATAGATAAAATATAAGGAAAAATAGAGACTAAAAATTTACCCCTCCCTAAGAACTGTATAAATTCTTAGGGAGGGGTTTCTATTTATCATCAGGAGGTAGCCCTAGTATAAAATCTGATGACAAGCAAAAAAATACTGGGGGGGACAATGATTAGAGATTCTTTTTGAAATAATCCTCTACTTTTTTGTAAAGGTGTACTCTGTCCTTTCCTCTTACATTGTGAGGGTGATTGGGATAAGGGAAGTAATCTATAAGTACTCCCTTATTAATACATTCATTGATGAAAGCGGCGGAATGTTGAGGTACTACAGTATCGTCCATTAATCCGTGTATAATCAATAGATTTCCATTTAGGTTGGTTACTCCGCTCAATAAGCTTGCGCTTTTATATCCTTCGGGATTGCTTTCTGGGGTATCCATATATCTTTCGGTGTACATCACTTCATAAAATTTCCAATCTATTACGGGTCCACCAGCGACCCCCGCTTTAAAGGTGCCGGGTTTTCTGAGCATTAAAGAGGTGGTCATAAATCCTCCAAAACTCCACCCGAAACAGCCCATTCGTTCTGTGTCTATCCACGGTTGCTTTTTCAGCCACTCCACCCCTGCCATTTGGTCTTCCATCTCGACTTTGCCCAAATTTCTAAAAGTTGCTTGTTCAAAAGTAAGCCCTCTGCCCGCAGAGCCGCGATTATCTATTGTAAAGACTACGTAGCCCTGAGAAGCCATGTACATCAGAAACATGTCGGCACCTGCAAGCCATGTATTATGTACCATTTGTGCATGAGGTCCGCCATAAACATAGTGCATTACCGGATATTTTTTGCTTGGGTCAAAATCCACCGGTTTGATAAGCCTGCAATATAAATCTGCGATGCCATCTGTACTTTTGATGGGAAAAAACGAAACTTGTCCGGTTTTATAGGCCTTGAGGGGGTTATCCGATGTATGAAGTGTGCGAAGTACCTTAGTTGTTGCTACATTTGTATAGAGCATGACCAAAGGAGTCGTTAGATTAGAATAGCTATCAAGGAGATACTCTCCGGTTTTACTCAATTGTAGCTCGTGTGTTCCTTCTTCGGCGGTTAGTTTTGTCATTTCTCCTGTTTTGAGAGAGACTTTATAGCCATGCAGAGAGATAGCTCCATCTTTGGTAGCGGAAATCATTACATTTTCTCCTTTTTTGTCAAATCCAAGTATTTCTTCTACAATCCAATCTCCGCTTGTAAGCTGTTTTACAAGTGTTCCATCTGTATTGTAAAGATAGAGGTGCTGCCAATTATCCTTTTCTGAAAACCATAAAAATTGCGATTGATTAGGGATAAAAATAGGTCCGTGTTCGGGTTCTACATATTTTAGATGTGTTTCTGTGAATAAGGTTTTTTCTAATTTACCGGTTTGTGCGTTAAAATGTTGAAGTTTCATTTCGTTTTGGTCTCTATTTAGCACTGCTACATAGATAGATTTTTCGTCCGGAGACCATGTAATATTAGTAAGGTATTGGTCTTTGGGTTCTCCCGTTTCAAGATAAATCGTTTTACCTGATTTTATATCATATACTCCAACAGTAACATAATGACTTTTTTGTCCTGCCATTGGGTATTTAATTTTGGAATCTCCGGCAGGAATTTCATTGTAATTCTGAAGGTGGTAATCCGTAACGTCTGTTTGGTCCATTCTGTAAAAGGCAAGTTTTGTGCCTGAACCCGACCAAAAAGTCCCTTTTGTAATGCCAAATTCTTGACGATGAGCCGCTTTTCCATAAACTAAATCAAAGGTTGCATCATTGGATACTTGGAGATTCTTACCATTGCTGGCGTTCAAAATCATGAGGTTACCTTTTTCTGTATAAGCGGTATTTCCATTTTTGGCAATATCTTGGTCTTCTGAAATTTCACTCCATTTTCCCAACTTAGAAAGACTATTTTGACTAAGATTGTATCGCCAAAGTGTAGTGCTTTCTGTCCATACAAATTCGCTGCTATTCAACCACTGAATAAATGGGAAACTGACAAGCTCCGGCTCTTTAAGGTCTTTTAGGTGCTTGTTTAGCCCGGCAAGTGTCAATAATTCTCCGTTTCCTTTTTCGGGTGTCCCCTGCATGAGTGCTTGGGTTTCTTTGCTAACAAAAGTGTAAGCATTGTCTTCACCTCTAAATTGTAATTGGTCTAAACGGGACGGATACAGTGAGAAATTCCTTGTATCCTCAATTTTAAGCATCTTGTCTTGAGCTAACACGGTGAGTGGCAACCAAAACAGCATAAGAAAATAAATTTTTTTCATAAGGATTTATATTTGTTTTTGATTAATAGAATAGATGAAATGGGTTTGTGGACATTATTGAGCGTCAAGTGATTGGATAATATCATAAGGGAAGAAACTATACTAAAAACGGGACAAAAATACGTATTTTATTATTTAGAAAAAAGTGAGCAATTTTGTAGTATCTAAGGCTGCAAAAATATGATCACAATAAAGCGCGGTGAAGCTAAAATTTCGGCACTAAAATATGAAATATATCATTATCCTGATTCAATTGTATAAAAAAGATTTTATGCAGTGTATATAAAAGCAGTGGATATCAGCTTGATTTGTATAGCAATTGGGTGAAGCATACGAGCAGTATGTCGAATCCCAGAACCATTAGCCAATATTGGCAAAATTTTTAACCAAACACTTGAATGATACGCTAACTATTCATGCAATAATTTTGAAATTTTGACTTAAAAGGTAAGCACCAGTAGGACATCGTCAAAAATCTTGATATAAGTTATTTGCATCTTATTCGAAATCACTAATTTTGCCTCACAAATTTAATCAAAAAGTCATGAACATTCTTCACGCCTCCAAAATCATTAATGACCCTGTACATGGGTTTATTGAAATAAATAACGGGCTGATACTCACCTTAATTAATCATCCTATCTTTCAGCGATTGAGGAGAATCCGTCAGCTTTCCCTTAGTTCGCAGGTCTATCCGGGTGCGATGCATACCCGTTTCCATCATGCGTTAGGGGCATTGCATCTGATGACGGCGGCTTTAGATGTGCTAAGGCGTAAACAAATCTTTATTTCGGAGGAAGAATACGAAGCCGCTCAAATTGCAATCTTGCTACATGATATTGGGCATGGGCCTTTTTCTCATGCACTCGAAAAAGAAATTATTAGAGGGTTTCACCATGAACACCTTAGCATAGCCTTGATGAACTCCTTGAATAAGGAATTAAACGGGAAACTTACACTTGCCATTGAGATGTTTAAAGACACTTATCCCAGACACTTTTTCCATCAACTTATTTCAGGGCAGTTGGATATGGATAGGATGGATTATCTAATGCGGGATAGCTTTTTTACGGGAGTACTAGAAGGCACTGTGGGAGCAGATAGGATTATCAAAACCCTCAATGTATGTAACAATCAATTAGTCGTAGAATCTAAGGGAATTTATTCCGTAGAAAAATTTATCATGGCAAGGCGGCTGATGTATTGGCAGGTTTACCTACATAAAGCCGCAGTAGCAGCCGAAA
>CAUJFT010000191.1 GCA_963169475.1 Bacteroidota bacterium
TCCCAACCGTAATCCTGCTCGTCCGATGTTCTGCCCACAAAGTTCCACATAAAGTAGCGCATGTACATGTGGACGAATTGATAGCTGAAGAAAAACGAGAAGTCTTCGATTCTTGTGGGTTCATCGTCTTTTATGTTGCGAGGGTCTCCTTGCTTTGATACAAAGGAGGCATACCCAAAGTCTCTGTCAGAATAATGATGGGGGGCATCGCTGTACATTCTTGGAAAAAGCACTAAATCAGAAGGTTCAAATTCGTATTTTTGTTTTTCTTCATCTTCGATGTATTGGTCTTTCCCTTCAAGAAGAGTATATCTCATTCCTTCTGACTGCATTGCGATAGGTCTTGCATTGTAAAGGGGGCCATATAGTAAAGGGCGGTCGCCATATTGCTCGCGTTTCATGTAACTCAAAAAGGTCATGATATTTTCAGGGTTATTCATATCAATTGCCGGATTGGCTCCCGCGCGTATGAATATCATGGAATAGGAGGAAAATCCTATCATAATGACTATGTAGGACATGATGATTACATTTAATATAGGTTTTTTCTTTACGATACTATACCAAAGCAGAAGCCCGGTGATGAGCGCGATTATTCCGCCTAATACTGCCGTTCCTGTTCCCATAGGAAAGCCCATTCCTCCCTTGATGAGACCGGCACGGGTAGCAATGCCGGTAAAAGTCAGTTCAAATATTTGTGCGATACTAAATGTATATTGAATAATTCCGTACTGAATAAAGCCGAGTATAACGACAGAGATTATCATCGTTATGGCAAAGCCAATCCAATCGGGTTTGTATTTTCTAAAGTAATAAATCAATGCTAATGCAGGAATCGTTAGTAAGTTGAGAAGATGCACACCGATAGAGAGTCCCATGATATAGGCTATCAAAACAATCCAACGGAGATGGTCGGGTTCGTCGGCTCTTTCTGCCCATTTTAGCATTAGCCATACGACTAAGGCTGTAAAAAACCCACTCAATCCATATACTTCTGCTTCTACGGCGTTAAACCAAACAGAGTCAGCAAAAGTACAGGTCAATCCGGCAATAGCTCCAGCAATGAGTATGGCAAGATTACGGGTTTCTTCTTCCCATGAGTTTGTTTTATCTAAAATTCTTTTGGCAAGCATAGTGGTAGTCCAGCAGGTAAACATAGCCGTAAAAGCAGAAGCCAATACACTAATAAGGTTAATCATAAAGGCTATCTTTTCAGTATTGCCCAAAGCTCCCATAGAGAAGATTCTACCGAGTAGTAAAAATAAGGGTGCGCCGGGTGGGTGTGTTACTTCAAGTTCATTGGAGCAGGCAATAAACTCTCCGCAATCCCAGAAACTTGCCGTAGGAGCTACCGTAAGGAGGTAAGTAAGGAGGGCAATGGTAAAAACTGCCCATCCCGTAATATTATTCAGTTTTTGAAAATTCATTATATTATATTGCTAAACGGGGACAAAGTTAAAATATTTTTTCTTTTATTTTTGTCTTATGATTAAAAAGAAGCAGAGACATGCGGCATCATGTCTCTGCTTCTATATTCCTTGTACAAGGGGGAACACAAGCCCTTTACAGATTGTGTGTCTTGATTCCAGACACAAGCTCTTATGTCTCACTAAAATCCTATTTTTTTCTCTGTTATTTCTGCTGAAGAAAGGGTTATTTTTTCATTTTGTCCATAAATCTCTGCAAGTGTCATGGGTACTTCTATGTTCGTATTAAATCCTAAAGAATTGGAAAGGTTCTGGGCTTGTTCTACGGGTAATTTATCGAATTTCCACTGGGCAATTAGTCTGCCTTTACGAAGCAAGGCAGTGTCTATTTTAGTAATATCGCTATTAAAAGTTGCGATAATTTGAAGGTTTAGACAATCTCCAAGCAGCCCGTCAGAGAGGTTAAGGAGGTTTGCTACTGCCTGATTATCTTGAAATTGTCTGTCTCTAATAATATTTTCGGCATCTTCGATGACTAACACTGCATTGGAATGTTTCATTAGGAAAGGGAGGAAATCTGGGGCGGATAGGGCGTAAGCCATATCCGGAGGTACATAAATTAGTTCTTTGTCTTGAAGGCTATTAATTAAGTAACGGATATAGTGGGTTTTTCCGGAGCCGGGAATCCCGTGTAGGAGGATTACGCCTTGACGGTCTTTCTGTTTAACCGCGTTCATGATTTTTTCATGTACCGGTATAAATTTTTCTCCATAATTTTGGAGTAAATTCATGTTAGGCTTTTTTATCTCAAAAGGATAGAGATAATAATCATAGTTTTCTTTACAAACCATATTTAAGGTAGAAGCAACCTTTACTTTTAGGATAGAAGGTTTTATTTTTTGCAGTAGCGCCTTGGCTTCTTGTCGTTTGTTTGGTGTGTAAAGAATAAGGAATGTTTCTACACAACAGAAATATCCATTCGCAGTATCGGGCATCAGGTTCTCCGCGCTTTCTAACTCATTTTTTATTAGCCCATCTAACATCGACACGGCAATCCCCTCCCCTACTTCACAGTATCGTTCTGCTACATAAATCATATCATGAGTGGTGTCATAGTATTCGGATAAAATATTATTTCCGGTATCGTAACCTTCCATATACTCTGAAATAATACTATCTAATTTGTTGTAGTGAAAATATAGAATGTATTCGGATTCGATTTGAAGAACATTGGGAATACATTTATTTTTTTCTATAAATAACTTTACGGCAGGAAACCAACCACTTTGGACCCGATGTCCTCCTAAATAGTTATTCCAAAAATCCATGTTTTCAAAAGTCATATATTTTATTTAGCGTTTTTTATGTATTAACTGGGATAAAAAATAATATTTTCGAGGTAATAAACAAGAATCAAAATACCATGAGAATAAATTGAAGTTGTACGATTGCATAAAACTAATGTTTCAAAATGTCATAAAAACGTCTTTTCCATAAAAATGAATAGGGTTTTGACACTATATTTACATGACTGCCCCATTTTTTTATTATGCTTTGATAATAAATCTATGGCTACTATGCTTTTTGAACCAAAGTTTGATTTACCTTTTTTCTAATCGCTAGTAATCCAAGAAAAGTAAGCAACCCATTTACAATTAGAATTTCTATGCCAAATTTAAAATCTCCTGTGGGGAACCAAACCTTTCCGTTAACAGGGATTCCGTTTTGTATAAAATAGCTTAGTATAGGGGCAATAAGGCAGACAATAGGTACTAGTCTGTCTTGTACCTGAAAGCGTGTGAGAATTCCAAAGGCAAATAAACCTAATAGAGGTCCATAGGTATATCCCGCTACTCCAAGTACTTTATCTATGAGAGATTGGTCATTTAGCCAATAAAAAAATAGGATAACTCCAATCATTAATAAAGCAAACATTATATGAACCTTATATCGGGTAAAGCGCATTTGTCTGTCGGTCATCTTTTTTTTCTCAAACCCAAGAATGTCTATACAGAAGGAAGAGGTCAAGGCAGTCATTGCAGAATCGGCACTAGAATATGCAGCGGCAATTACTCCTAATATGAATGTGATAGCGGCTCCTTTTCCAAGATGTTCATTGGCTAAACGTGGAAAAAGTGCGTCTGTCCGTATTTTATCCCAATCTCCGGCAGTATTCTTAAATAGGAGTTGCATCTTACCTCCGATTTGCTCCCACCGAATGATTCCGAAATGCTCTCCATATAGATATAAAAGCACTCCCATTCCTAAGAATAGTAAATTTACGATAATGAGGGTAACAGAAAACCACCGCATATTTTTTTGAGCGTCCTCTAAGGTACGACAAGCCAGATTTTTTTGCATCATATCTTGGTCCAGTCCGGTCATAGAGACCGTGATAGCGGCTCCTCCCCAGAAAGCTTTCCAGAAATAGGCTGGTGTTTTCCAATCCCAGAAAAACCATTGAGAATAATTACTGTCTGCAATTTGCTGTACGGTTTCCCCTATCCCCCAATTCATCTTTTGCATAATAATTATAATGGTGATAATCAATCCGGCAAGTAATCCCACTGTCTGTACTGTATCTGTCCAGATAACGGTTTTTACTCCGCTTTGAAAGGTATAGAGATAGATTAAACCGACGGAGGTGCAAACTGAAACCCAAAAGGGAATTCCGAGTGGAAAAAACACCAATTGATGTAAAACGATTGCTACTACTCCAAGCCTTAATCCTGAGCCTATCAATCTTGATATAAGAAAAAAAACCGCCCCCGTCTTATAGGTAACTTGCCCAAACCGTTGCTCTAAATACTGATAGATGGAAATCAGATTCATTCGATAATAGAGTGGAAGCAGTACATAAGCCACTATCCCATAGCCAAGCAAGTAACCAAGTACTACTTGCATATAACCGAATTTTCCCATTCCCACGGCACCCGGAACAGAAATAAATGTAATTCCAGAAATAGAGGTGCCTATCATTCCAAAAGCGATGATATACCATTTTGCATTTCTATTTCCGGTAAAAAAAGTAGTGTGAGATTCTTCTTTTCCAGTAAAAAGCGAAATCCCTATGAGAATCCCGAAATAGGCAAGAATCAATACAATGACAAACCAAGGTGACATACTAAGTAGTTTTTTTAATAATGAAAAACATAAGGGTATGCTTGGGGGCTAAGCCGAAAAGCATACCCTTATAGGGGGCAAAACTACTATTTTTTTATGACTTATTAGGATTACTAAAAACAAGTTTGCCTTTTATTCAATCATACATTTTCCGGAAAACTGTTCGTCTCCTATCAAAATCTGATAAAAATAAGCCCCTTGTGGTAAGTCCAATACAGAAAATGACAGTAAAGGATTGTCTTTCATGTCTCCCCTCCATTCTATAACAAGCTCTCCTCCTGCATTATAGAGAGAGAAAACCATATTTCCTGATGCTCCACTAGTGGAAAGATGCAAGTGGCTTTTTGCAGGGTTAGGATAAAGCATGTATTTAAGCTGACTGTTAAAGAATACCTCTGTAATCGGTGAATAAGCAAAATGCCCGTCTGTATCCACCATTTTCAGACGATAAAAATTACTACCCTCGATGGGTGTTTTGTCCATAAAATGGTAATCGGTGAGGGCTTGCATTTCTCCTTTAGCCTCTACCTTTCCGGTTTCCTCAAAACCATTATTTTGGGTAGATGATTTTTCTACTATGAAATGCGAAAGATTTATCTCGTTTTGAGTAGTCCAAAATAATTGGTTTTCCTCTCCTATATTTAACCCGTCAAATCGGAGTAATGTAACGGGAAGTGGGGAGTTTCCGTTTGCTCCTCCTCCTCCCCCGCCTCCGGAGAAAGCGGTTACAGGATATTCAAAATAATGTACCGCAGGAAATGCAGGAGCATTAGTACCTCCGGTCCAAGGAAGAAGATACGGATTATTATTCCCCCTGATAATAATATCGTTTTGAGTAAGTCCGCTATGTTGGTCTCCTAATTTGACGGACGCACTTACTCCGGAGAGCTTATAGGCAAGCAGGTCATTTTCGGAGGGAACCGGAATATTTCCAGAGAGTAGAATTTCGGCGTTTAGATTAGTAAAATCTACATCTTTATAGTAAGAACGAATGTTTACGGGCAGGAGGGGCTGGGCGTAAG
>CAUJFT010000192.1 GCA_963169475.1 Bacteroidota bacterium
GCACCGGGGAATGACATGGTAGAACCCGAAATACTAGCAGTATAGTTATCGAAATAAATTTTATCTAAATTAATACAAGGATTACTTGCGGCGATAATCGCAGCATGAGAGTCGGCTTGGCTCATGTGAAATTCCTCATTTTCTTTATAATCAGCAATTAATACTACCTTGTTCTTCCATTTTCCCAAATGCTTATTTTCGGCATAAGCAATGGTTTTATCTACAATCCCTTTCGCTTCTTCTATGGTTTCAACGGGAAACCTACCGATTCCGGCATCAAGCTGCCCTTTATCTACCTTAGTATCTCCTTCGAGATAGGATTGTTCCCCAAAAAAGCCTTCATCATCAGATAAGAAGACATAATAATCGTCGCTAGTATAGGAGGCGGTTTGAGCAGTGTAATTCCGGCTCTGATAAGTAGGGATAAAGTTTCGCCCCGTATTTTTGATGTTTTTGTAATCATAAGAGCCGTCTCCAAATAATAGGACATATTTAGGATAAGCACCGGACGACCGGTCATGGAACATCTTTAAAAAATCACGTATCCCTGTTACGTCTAGTTTTCCTCCGGAAAACTCATTATAGATATTCGCCGGATTTACTATATGAACGGAATGCCCAAGGTTAGACCGATGAAATTCTGCTAATCTTTCTGCTTCGGTCTGAAACTCTGGGGGCGTAATCATAATATAATCTGCTAAGCCCAAAGCATGTAGATTTTGGTTTTGGATTTTACGAGCAGATATGGGGGTTTTAACCCCCGAAGAAAATGCAACAAACCTCCGGGTAGTATCAGCCACAACTGCCATAGCGGCGGAACTCCCCGAATAGGAGAGGGTAATATTCTGGGGAGTTACGGGGTCAGTTATATCCCATACTTTGGTGCTTGTAGGAGTATTCACAAAGGAAAAAGAAACCGCTTGGTTGATTCCTGTTACCTCTTTCATGGTAAAATAGCGAATAGGGAGGTTTTTCATGTCTAATGCTTGTACATATTCAACCTCTATCCATTCAAGATAGCCCTCTGACGTGCCAGAGTTATTTTTGTTGTAAGTAAGTTTAAGGGAAAGAGAATCTCCCTGAACGGCACTAGCACTTAGGACAAATGTTCCTTGATTAACGCTATAATAATTGGGAGTACTACTATTTAGGTTTGCGTCTAACCCCACAATTTTATCGGTATTAGCATAGGTCGAAACATTAAAATAGGTATTTACATCAGAGCGGGCAGCAGCCCTAACCGTGAGTTTAATTTCTGAACCGGGAAGAATATCTTGTATAGGAAAAGAAAATGTCCGTTCTGTGATGCCGCTAAATAATTCTCCTACCCAATACCTCCCACTCTTTCCAAAATTGACTTTCTCTTGCTCATAAAAGGCATAGTTATAGGTTTCCGAAGCTATTATAGTGGGAGAAGGTGGAGTTGCTGCGTTCTGAATCCTTAACCCTGCTTGCTGCCCAAAGTTCAAAAAGTAAAAAGCCGTGTCGGAATAGAGATTTTGTTTATGGAAAAATTTATCTTGGGTGCTATTGTAATCCCATACATGTGGGGATTGTCCGTAGAAAAGAATATAATCATTTTGCCCAAACGCACTTCCTTGTGAAGAAACATAAATTGGATTTTCTCTCAGGTCATCATATCTAACCGTAGCGTTTGCTTGGGGTATCATACCTCCGCCGTTGCCAAATATCCGAATCGTAGCGGGGTTAATTCCGGCAGGGTTAATCCCTATGGAATTAAGGTAATTATAGTCTAATTTATACACACCATCTTGTTTTACAGCGATTTTATACCATTCTCCTTCTTTTAGTACAGAGTTAGGAGCATAATTTCTGAAGGCTTGTGGGGGATTTTCGGGGTCTGGAGAGGGAGTGAGTAAATAAGATATACGCTTCAATCGTCGATACTGTTTTCCATTATCTCCTATACTTACAGGGTATATTTTAATTTCTTGTAGGGTTTCTGCTCCTCTATGTACGATGTCTCCGGCTGTAATTGGCGTAGCGGGATACCATTCTCCGCGATTTGTTGGAGAAACAAGCCGAACAGATTCTGTAAAATAATCTCCGGTTTGATTCTCTTCATATTCTGCGTCTATGACAGCGGTGTTAATTCGGGTATAGGGCTTCACGGGTATCCAGAAACTATAGACGGGAAGGTTAGGAACGACATCGTTGAACTCACATTCCGCGCAAGTCGGTGCTCTCCACATTTTTTGTTTCTGGTTGGTTGCCGGTATAGGAGTATCTTGTATCCAATGTGGGACAAACGTTCTTGTACTTTCTTTTTGGAGCGGAGGGGGGATAATCGTTCCCTTTTTGCCTTGCCCCCGTAAGGGTAGCGGGCAAAGATTAAGGAGTAGGATAAAAGCCAAAACCGAAATTCTCAATACTGAACACATAATTTATAGCAGAATATGGATTTAAGTATGAATAATAAACAGAATAACGAAAAAAAACTTAAAACGTTTGTCCCAAAAAAAATGCTTAGTAGTAGAATAGACAAATGTTATCCCACCTCTATTTTTCTTTTTGTCTTATCGCTCCCACCACATAAGAGCCTTTGCAACAACAGAGCGAACTTTTAGACGCATGGTTTGGAGGGAGTACCCCTCTTTATTTTTTTGTTTGAAATAATTGACTTCGTTTACCACTCTCCTCACTGCGTAATCATAATATCTTCGGGAGTAGGTACGCTTAAATTCGGTATCTCGGTCAGTGCCTTCTGCCCAAGCCGGAGCGTAGGTAATCTGGCTTTCTATTTCAGTAAATAATTCTGTCCCTTTTATAGGATAAGCCACCGTAATCGTAAACAAATCAGGGTTTGATGTTTTGAGATGAAGAATGGTTTCCTCTATGTCGGCTTCGGTTTCTCCCGGATAGCCCAGCATAATAAAGGTTCCAGCACTAATTCCCCGCTCTTGTGCTTTTCTTATCATTTCTCGTACCTGCCCGACTTCTACCCTCCTATCCATGCGGTCTATCACCTGCTGCGAGCCGCTCTCCGCCCCAATCCATACCCTGAAACAACCGCTTTGTCGTAAGAGGTCTATCACTTCCTCCGACATCCTGTCTGCACGCGTGATACATTCATACGCTATCTTTAACCTTTTTTCTTTCAGACAAGTTACGAATTCTCTCAGCCATTTATGATTAATCGTAAAGACATCATCTACAAACCAATAGGTGTCCGGCTGATAGCGTGCCTGCACCATTAGAAGTTCTTCTACAACCTTTAAAGGGGAGCGTCTCCGGTAGCTTAATCCATAAACCGCTCTACTACACCATTTACAAGTATAGGGGCAGCCTCTCATCGTACTTACGGAAATAGCACTTTGACCATGTCGCTGCTTCCATGTTTGAATATATAAGTCTAAGTTTATTTTTTCGCGTGCCGGAAATGGTAGGTCATCTATATTCTTAATTTTTGCTCTCTCTGCCGTGAAGGTGGTTTCTTTCTCTTCATTTAGGTAGGCGATACCCTCTACTTGTGAAATATTACTTTGTGTATTCTCTGGATTTTGATTAAGATACTGAATCAGGGCAAGAAAAGTATCTTCTCCCTCTCCAATGACTAAGTAATCTGCTTGATGCTTCAAAAAGTGAGAAGCATGATGTTTTACTTCGGGTCCCCCCAGAATTATGATAGTCTCTTTAAGTGCTGGAGTGCCTTTAACGAGTTGTATGATTTGAAGAACACGGACTTTTGTCATTAGATTGACATAAATGGCGAGGTAGCGGGGTTTATGTAGGAGTATATGTTGAAAAAGGTTTTCTGGTGTCGAAAAGGTAGCATCAAAGACTTCGTTTTTTAATCCATGTTTATCCATGTAAGCCGCAAGGTATAAAATTCCCAAAGGCATATAAGGGCGCATAATTTGCTGCTCTTTCGGGTCTTGACTAAGAAAGTATCCGTGTGTAAATAGAATCATCTCTGGTATATTTATAATGGTAGCCGTACTAACTCAATATAGGCATGGTCTGAAAAGGAGGCAAAAAATTTAAGATTTTTTATTTTTTTTTCCAGAAAGTGTAAAATATAAAGGAAAGCAGTATGCTTCTGGAAAAAGGGTTGAAGGTAGGAGGGGGGTATAAAAAAACCTACGGAGCGAGTTTTTAGTACCTTAAATCCGGGCAAAAGATTTCGCAGACCATTAGTACTATAATACCACGTATTTACAGAAACTCCTTCTACATTTGCCGCG
>CAUJFT010000193.1 GCA_963169475.1 Bacteroidota bacterium
AAAAAAACAATAAGTACTCATTTGAAATTAGTTTATGATATTATTTTTGGTTAAAAAACCGATAAACAATTATTTGTCAAAACTAAGGACTCATCACTAAAAACTAAGAACTACTTAAGAGACCCTAAAAAATAGATAATCAAATATAGTAATGAAGTTTCTCTCAAAAAGATACATTAGTTCTTGTACTCCGATTCGATTTTCATACATACGAAAAAAAACACATTGGGTTTTTTAGAAAGCCGAATAAATTCATCAAAGAGAAACACCCTCCTTTACATCTCTTGTTTGGGCTTTTCAAACACTTGTATATAGGAGTTAGTCTTACTTAGGGATTTGCCAAAAAGTAGGCTTACCTCATAAATTTTATTAAGCTATAATTATATAAATAATGGAAACAAAACTTGTTGTAAAATCAAACATTAATTGTGAAAATTGTCTTCGTAGGGTTACCCCTTTTTTAGACAAATCCGAAAAAATCAAGACATGGTCAGTAGATACGGTTAATCCTGATAAATTACTTACCGTAACGGGAGAGGATATTACTTTTGAGGTCATAGAAAATATTCTCAAGCCTAGCGGATTTAAGATAACAAATCTCGACGGGTAAAGCCCTTAATAATGATAGCTTTACGGGGTGGGAAACTTCCTTTTATAGGATAGTATAGATTATTTGGCGCAGGGTTAAAGGAGGAGAATGAAATATGTTTTATCTAAAAAAGTAAAAAAGGATTTGGAAGTTTGCAAAAAAGTTGTAATTTTGCGCCCTCAATTTATTGAACGATTTTTAATAATGGACATTAAACCAAAAAAAGTTAAAAACAATTACGAAACAACTTTCGTTGTTGCCGGTGATTTGACCGAACAAGAGCATAAGGAAGTATCCGAAAAGTTCTTGAACATTCTCAAAAACGGGGAGGCGGACATTCTCAACGTGGAGCAATGGGGGTTGCGCAGACTCGCCTATCCCATAAATGCTAAATTTAACGGGTATTATACCTTTGTTGAGTTTAACGCATTTGGTGAGTTAATCGAGAAACTCGAAAGAGAGTATCGTTATGATGAACGTGTGATCCGTTTTCTTACTGTAAGGCTAGACAAACATGCCGTGGCTTACAATAACAAACGGAGAGAGCAAGGCTTCGGGATGAGACAAGGGCTCGAGGCAAAGTAAGAATAATTCTTTCTCATTCATTAAGTATTATTCTGAGCTACCTGCTTGATTTCTTAAAGATTTTCTTTAATCACTTAAACAAAAGAAATGGCTTTTAAAAAAAACATGAGTATTGGACCTACAGCTGCAAACAAAATTAAAAACCAGCAGCTATCTAAGAAGTATTGTCGCTTTAAGCGTTCAGGAATCCGGTATATTGATTACAAAGATCCTAACTTCTTACTAAAATTTGTAAATGAGCAGGGTAAAATTTTACCTCGCAGAATCACCGGAACAAGTCTGAAATATCAAAGAAGGCTCTCCACCGCTATTAAGCGTGCGCGTTTATTGGGATTATTACCATTTGTAACCGATTTATTAAAATAGTACACAAATATGGAAATTATATTAAAACAACCGGTTAAAAACTTGGGAGATACCCACGATGTCGTGAAGGTAAAGCCCGGATATGCTCGTAATTTTCTCATTCCTTCCGGAATGGCAGTGATTGCTAACGAGTCTAATCGTAAGTCAGTAGCTGAATTAAAAAGACAAGCCTCTCATAAACAAGACCATATTAAAATGGTGGCAGAAAGAACCGCCACTCAACTTGCAAGTACCGTTATCGAAATTGAAACCCTTGCAGGTGCTGACGAAAAATTGTTTGGTTCTATCACTACTATTCAGATTGCTGCCAAACTGAAAGATAAAGGATTTGAAATTGACCGTAAAATTATCACGGTAGATGACATTCGCGAACTTGGTGAATACACCGCAGTAGTTCACCTTCACAAAGAAGTAAAAGCCGACCTTAAAGTGTTGGTAAAACGGAAAGAAGATTAATTGTGTTGTGTAATACGAAAAGAAGGCTGTCAGGAGTTTCTCCGGCAGCCTTTTTCTTTGTGTTTGAACTTATGGTAGAATAGAAAAGAGAGGGTCTTCTATGAGGATTTTTATTGCTTGTAGGGATAATAAGACACAAATTAGAGACTTTCTTAAAATAGAAGCCTATAAAACATTGTACAAATAATATCAATTGTATTTTTAAAATAGCATTTTTCTACTGATATATTTTTATCTGAAATTCCTACCCTGAAAAAATAGGGTGAGTTTGAGTTTGATGAAAATATAAAGATAGGTGGGTTTGAGAAAAGACTATGGGAAGAATTTGGAGAGGGAGCAAGTTTTTAGGCGGTCAAGCTATCTATGGGTGCAGGCATCTGTAACATCATTGGGCATTTAGGTCGCCAAAATAAAGAAAGCCGGATAATGAGTAGTTTGGATAGTTCTACGGAAAAGACGAACTATTGGGACCGTAGAGATGTGGAGGCTCAAACCCTCATTGCATAAAGGAAATACACTTTTTATGAGTTTTCAGAAAAGGTAAATACCATAAATTTTATTTTACGGTATTTGTATTTTTTGTATAAATTACTTGTATTTTACAAAACATGTAATTTTTTGGTAATCAAGAATACAAATTGTTTACCAATTTTTTATGGGATTTGGCTTTTGAGAAGTAGCCTTATCTACTTGATTGAAATTCAGGGTAACGATAAAAAAATATTTTTTTATTTTCTGTTTTTTTAGCTTGAAATCTATTGAAAATTCCTAATTTTACGCCCGAATTAAAAAAATACAATAGAAGAGAAGAAGAATGGGACTTTTTGATTTTTTGACAACCGATATTGCCATAGATTTAGGTACTGCCAACACCTTAATCATGTATAACGACCAAATAGTGGTGGATCAGCCTTCGATAGTAGCATTAGACAGAATTTCGGAGAAGGTAATCGCTATAGGTATGGAGGCGCAGCAGATGCACGAAAAAACACATGAAAAGTATAAAACAGTCAGACCGCTTAGAGATGGGGTAATTGCTGATTTTACTGTAGCAGAACACATGATAAGAGGAATGATTAAATTAATCCCTACTACTAAGCGTTTTTTTTCTACTAGTTATAGAATGGTTATCTGTATTCCAAGCGGGATTACGGAGGTAGAAAGAAGGGCGGTAAAAGATTCGGCAGAGCAGGCAGGCGCGAAAGAGGTGCATCTAATCGCGGAGCCGATGGCAGCTGCTATTGGAATTGGGCTTAATGTGAAGGAGCCTACCGGTAACATGGTGGTAGATGTTGGAGGAGGAACGACAGAAATTGCCGTTATTGCGCTTTCTGGTATCGTTACAGACCAAAGTATTCGTATTGCGGGTGATGAGTTTAATGATGATATTCTTGACTACATGCGTAAGCAGCATAATATGCTGATAGGGGAGAGGAGCGCGGAAAGGATAAAAATTGAAGTGGGGGCGGCTTTGCCGGAAATAGATACTCCCCCTAAAGATATAGAAATTCGAGGAAAAGATTTGATGACGGGTATCCCTAAAACTATCTCTATTTCTTATAGAGAGGTGGCACACGCGCTTAATAAATCTATTACTAAAATTGAAGATGCTATTTTGAAAGCCCTTGAAAATACCCCTCCGGAATTATCCGCAGATATTTATGAGAGGGGAATATATCTTACCGGAGGGGGTGCCCTACTTAGAGGATTAGATATAAGGCTTGCAGAAAAGACTAAGTTACCCGTGCATATTGCGGCTGACCCCTTGAAGGCGGTCGTAAAAGGTACAGGAATTGCCTTAAAAAACCTTGATGACTATAAGTATTTGATGTCCTGATAAGATTATTTTTTTGTCATATCGGATTCGTCTTTGTACCAAAATTTTATTAAGCAGTTAGGGTTATTCTTTGTCTTCAACCAATCTAAGAAGCTACTTCCAATTCATTAAGCCAAGTAATTTTGTGTATAATTCGTTGGAAAAATCGTCGTTTAGCCGTGCTAAATGACGATTTTTTATGTCTTGTCTTTTGGAGAGCTTCAACTCACCTTTAAAAATCATAGCTTAGGCTTAGTCCCGTAGCATATCCGTTTAATTTGTAAATACCAGCAAACCCTTCTTGATGAAAAGCGAAGGTTCTTTCTCCGGTAAATTCATATTTTGCAGATAACTGTATTTGGAAATTATTGCCAATATCAAATCCTGCCCCCCCGGTGATTCCGATACGGTTTGCATCGGGGTATTCCGGACTGACAAATCCGTCTCTGACCGGAGATAGGGCGTAGTATGCTCCGATTCTTAGTGCCATTCGCTCATCTACCCTCCATTCAATTCCGGATTTGAGGGTCAATGTATTTCTTAGGTTTAATGCTCTATTATAGGGGGGGAGCTTATTTGCGAGGCTATCGTAAGTAATATTGGTAGAATCCCATACACTCCACCCTATGTAGCTTACTTCTGCACTTATCAAAAATTTACGAAAAGAACGGAAGCCTATCCCTGCCGAAATCACATAAGGTAGGGGGATAGTCGTCTTAAAAGTAGTATAAGGAGCAGTACGAAACTCATTCATCGCATCTATAGAAACGGAACCTTTTAGGATACGAAGTTTAATAGGGCTTTTAAGACAAACGCCCATGCTCAATCGTTCGCTCCATTTTATAAAAATACCGGAGTTGATTCCCCACCCTTGACCGTTTCCGTAGGTCCTCATAATCGCCTCTTTATTGGCTGTTATAAGGTTAGGGATAATTTTATCTGTCCATAATCCACCCCTTGCATAGATTAATCCAATCCCAATTCCGATTTTTTCGGATAATCGGACACTAACGGTAGGTTGGATAAATAAGGTATTTAATACATAATTATTTACGATAGCCCTTCCTTTCCAAGCGTTATCCCAAGCGGTTTTTATACTAAACGGAGAGTTGATAGAAATGCCGAAACCGATACGGCTGCCGCGCTTCGCTTTGAAGCTACTATATAATCCAAAAGGAGTATTCCATTGAGGATTGCTCACCGTTTGATATAAGGAAGGATTACGGCTATTGAAAGTGGTATAGCTTAGTATCCCTACTCCAGAAACCATAAATTGATTATTATATTGGAGAGAGATTGCGCCTGGGTTCAAAAAAATACTTCCTGCACCATGAGCATAGCCCGTGCCAGTATTTCCCATACCACTAGCCCGGATTGCATCGTAATTAATATCAAAGCCTCCAATATTAGCGGCGGAGGCATATCCTGCCTGCATATAAAACAAGCCTGCTAAGATAATGATATACCGGAAATATATGGACATTGTGTGAGGGGGCTACTTGGCGGCTTCGTGGGCTGGATTTAGCCTTTTCATGATTCTATTTACAGCAAGCATTACCAAAAGCCCTATCAGATAAGCACTAAAAAACATGAGCCACTCATAGGTATCTTTACCTACGGCCTCCTTCTTGCTTGCTAATCCCCATAAATTAGCAATTCCGCGCTTCACAAAAAAACGTGCAACAAGGTTGGAAGCGATAAATCCCGCCAAATATCCTACAGCTAAATTTAATATTTCGGCAAAAATAAAGTTTGTAGTCCTACGCATCTGTGTTTGATAAAGAGTGATTTTTTAGTATTTATAACACAAATCCTATAAAATAGTGATTTTTAGAACCCTGCACTATCTTATAGTGTCAGCTCTCGTGATTTTGCAAATTATTTTAATGCGGGTATAAAAAAGAATTTTCTTCTTATTTATGAAAACAGAGACACGAAAGTACATAGAAAAATTAATACTAATTTAATTTTTAATTAAATTTC
>CAUJFT010000194.1 GCA_963169475.1 Bacteroidota bacterium
GGTGCATCTTGCCATGATTTGGGAGGAAAAAGGAAATTTATCGTAAGGCGTTTTAAAATAATATCTTATTCAAAATACTGAAAACCATTACGGTATAATTATTTAATAAATATAAATTATTTTTTTATAGCACTTATCGTAAAATAAGTGCTATATTTGTTCTCAATTAACGACTTCTCTGTTCTAATGGTAAGTTTTGTGAGTTTATTCTTCTCTAAATAATATCCTATTTTTTACTATTAATCAATTATTATTGGCTGACCTTGATAAGTCAGTCGGTGTTTTGTTGTTTTATTTATAAGAGGTGAGAGTATATGTAATTATATAAATATAAAGTGTTTCGACTTGGGTTTTTTATTTTTTTGAAAAATATGGAATATAAAAAAGGGATTAAATCCATCTTATTTTGGGTGGGGGTTATAGTTGTTTCTAAGGGGAGCTATGCGCAATGTCCACCTTCTGACAAGCCGGGTATTCACATTGTCCAAAAGGGAGAAAATGTGTATCGAATAGGGCTAAAATATGGCGTAACAAAGGATAATATTATAGAATGGAATCGTCTTAGTGAAAATGAAATCCTTCCGGTATGTAAGGTATTGATTGTCTCACCTTCTTATACCGGACAACCTGAAAGAGCGATTACTTCTAGGTTGCCGGAGGTTACGCGCCAGCAAGCCCCTTATCATGTTGTCAGAGAGGGAGAGACCATTGAGACAATTGCTCGGTTCTATGGATATACAGAGATTCATTTTAGAGCCTTTAATTCACTCCGCCCCGGTGAAAGAGTAGCAGTAGGTTCTCCGCTTTTGTCTACTGATTGTAAATGCGAATATAGAGGCGACCAATATTCTCCTACGATGAGACAGGCTGAATTTGTTGAACCCTATAAGGTCGCAGAAGAATCAACGGGAAGCTATCCGGACGATATTCCTATCCTTACTCCTAAGCCCGAACCCGAACTTAGCGGTGAATATCAAATAGGGACAAGTCTTATTCTGAATGACGATGCCGGTACCTTCACCAATAAAAAAGGGGGGATTGTTTTGTCAAGTAAACAACCCGATTTGTATATGCGGGCAGAAGAGGTAAAAATGATAGAAGAAATTAATTTGTTAAGGTCAAATCCTGCCGGGTATATCCCTTTTATAGATGCGTACATTCAGGCTATGCGCGCAGGAGGGGAGGTTGGAAATTCTTTTGCTGCCGCCGAAGAGCTAAAACGAGAGTTAATGTCTTATCCTACTCTTAGCCCTTTGATTCCGTTAGAGTGCCTATATTATTCGGCAAGGAATTATGGAAAAGAACAAGCAAATAATCATACCCTAACGCATCAAGGAGCAGATGGCACGTGGCCATGGGATAGGATTTTGAGGGATTGTGATGGTCTTTCAGATGGAACTCAAAATATTATTATAGGACCTTCTAATATCCAAAAAATTATTATTACCCTATTGATAGATGAGAGTATTCCTAATAGAGGACATAGAAAAAACTTATTAAGTCCAGCATGGAAATATATATCTTGTTACAATGCCGGTAGAATTGGCGGAAAACAAGATAATTGGTTACAGCTTTTTGCAAGATAGTACAATGTCATTTGATACCGAATACCTATAAAATATCTCACTATAACGGTGTTTTAGGCTATTTTGGTTACGGTTATTATCTTTGTGGGTGCATCATAAGAAAAGTACATCTTTAAAAACAGTTCCTACTCTTGCCAATAAAAAACAAGGCGGGTAGAGCATAATAGAACTTATTCTTTTTCGTCTTCTTCGGAGGGCGGAGGAATATGTAATTCGGAGAGAATTTTTTCTATCTTTTCTGCTTCTTGAAGGGTGTCGTCAAGGTAAAAATGGAGGATTGGAATTTTGCGAACCTGATGCCTGATTTTTGCAGCAAGATATTTTCGGACCTCCCAGCTATTTTTATTTAAGGAATCTATGACTAAGTCGGCATCAGAGTCGGGAAAAACAGAAGTATATATTTTAGCCATTTCTAAATCTTTGGTTACCCTCACCACACTTATTGTCAGCATCTTACCATTATTTAGATAAGATTCTTCGTGAAGTATAGTACTTACTTCGACTTGAATTAATTTTGCTACTTTTCTTTGTAAAACCGTTTCTTGCATTTACTTTTGTAAAATTTTTTACAAAAGTAAACCTTTTTCCGAATTTTTTGGCAAAATTTCTGAATGAGAACCTACCTGAAAATACTATCCTACGGTAAATCGCACCTATATTATGTCGTTTATGCCTTAGGGTTTATGATAATTTATACCTTTTTTAGCGCGTTTTCTCTTGTATCTGTGATTCCTTTCTTGGAAATTTTGTTTTCTTCGACACAGAAAACTCCTCTTGCTGCCCCGATTCCTATACAATCCCTTTGGGATTTTTCAGGAATAAAATCTAATGCTTACTTTTATCTTCACGAATGGATAGTCTCTTTTCCCGATAAGCGCAATGTGCTTTATTATTATTCTGCTTTTCTCCTTCTGTGTATTATAGTCAAAAATATTGGTAGATATTTGGGGGATTATTTTATGGCTCCTTTTGAGCAAACCATCATCAAAAACCTCCGCTCCAAGGTTTTTAGGCATCTCACCAAAATGGAGTTACCTTTCTTTGCAAGTACCAAAAAAGGAGGGATTATTAGCCTTATGGTCAGTGATATTCAGGTGATACAAGAGGCGGTGATTATGACCGTAATGAATCTAATTCGCGAACCCCTTACTATGCTTACCTTTCTGATTGCAATGCTTCTTATCTCTTGGCAGATGACCCTATTTATCCTTTTAGTACTGCCTTTGACGGGGTTATTTTTAAATATTATTGCAAAAAAGCTCAAACGAAGGGCTAAACTAGGGCAGGAGGCACTTGGTAACCTTACCGGAATACTTGATGAGTTTATTTCTGGAATACGGGTCGTTAAGTCCTTTCAGAAAGAAGAGTGGGAGCAAAAAAAATTTAATCGCCAAAATGAGGAATATACCCGTCAGTTTATCGCTTTCAGGCGGCGTTTTGAATTGGCTTCTCCAGTAACGGAATTAATAAGTATAATCATAGTATGTATTATCCTTCTTTACGGAGGAAATCTTATTTTAAGCCCTAAACCTACGCTTCGCCCGCAGGAGTTTATCGGATTTATTGCACTATTTTCTCAATTTATGCTTCCCATAAAAAATATTATTACTGCCGTTTCAAAAATTAGCAAAGCCAATGTTTCCTATACGCGTATTGAAGAAATTCTTCATACGGAAAGCAGTATCAAAGAAGCCCAAAATCCTACTCCCCTAACTACATTTCGGGAAGGAATCGAGTTTAAAAATGTCTCTTTTCGCTACAAAAACGAAACCGTTCTAAAAAAAATCAACCTTTACATTCCGGTAGGAAAAACCGTAGCAATCGTGGGGCCTTCTGGCGGAGGCAAATCTACCCTTGTAGACCTTATTCCAAGGTTCTATGAGCCGTTTGAAGGAGAGATTCTTATTGACGGGCTAAATCTCTCAGAGGTAAAAACAAGCTCGCTCCGAAACTTAATTGGATATGTAACCCAAGAAGGAGTGCTATTTCACGATACAATCCGTAATAACATTGCTTATGGAGAAGAAAACCCTTTGCAAGAAGCAGTGATACAAGCCGCTATCATCGCTCATGCAGATGATTTTATCCAAAACTTACCTGATGGGTATGACACCCTCACCGGAGAAAGAGGAGCAATGCTTTCAGGAGGACAAAAGCAGAGGATAGCACTTGCAAGGGCAGTATTCCGTAATCCTCCTATTTTAATTCTTGATGAAGCTACCTCTAATCTTGACACCGCATCGGAGCAGGTTGTGCAACAAGCCTTAGAAGATATTCTTCAGAATCGTACTGCCATTATTATTGCTCACCGCTTGTCCACTATCCTAAAAGCCGATAAAATTATCGTAATTGATAAAGGGGAAATCGTGGAAGAGGGTACTCATACATCACTACTAACCAATAACGGCTTATACAAAAAATTGTATGAAATGCAATTCCAAGAGGAGGATAACTCCTAAATAGATTCATTCCATAGAGGGATTAAAAAATTATTTTTTTTTGATACCCAAGATAAACACTATCTTTGCCCCATATTAAGTGTTTTGGTTATGAAATATATGTTTATACTAATAGGAACGACGATAGGGTTAGCCTTTGGGTGTAAGACCCAAAAACAGGCCTCCCATACTCCTCCGAAGCAAGTAGTGGTTTCACCTATTCCCGCTATTGCTTCAGAACCTATAAAAACCACTCCAAAACAGCCTTTGGACGGACCAGAAGCAGATGTGGTACGAACTATTTATACTCGCTTACCCAATTCCCGAATTTTGCGGTGTAAAGAAGGCCATACGGGTAAAGTTATGTATGAAGCACAGATGAATGCCTACGACGGGCCCAAAGCCATTTTTGATGAAAACGGAGAGAAAAAGGGAAGTATTTCAACATGGGACCCTAATAAGACCGAATTTAATCTTCAAGATTGTGAAGACCTCTTTATTCCTGAAAAAAATATATGGGGATTAAAACCTATAGATGTTTTTGGGCTAAAAGATTAAAACAGACAGACTACATATTTCGGTAATTTGTATGAAATAATGTAATTTCTATAAAGTTGAAACAACATATCTAAATAAATTTTTACCAATTATAATTTTAAATTTATGAATTTTAAAGTGTTTCGTGTTTGGTTGCTGATGGGTTTCTTTCTCCCGTTAGTTGCCTTTGGGCAGCAGCGTAATACGGAAGGAATGTGGATTCCGATGAATGTCAAGGACATGAATTACGGTGACATGAAAAAGGCAGGCTTTGCATTAGGTCCTGATGATGTGTACAATACTGACCATCAAAGCCTAAAAGATGTGGTAGTGCGCCTCAATGGAGGGAGCTGTACCGCAGAAGTAATTTCTGGTAGCGGATTACTACTGACCAATCATCACTGTGCATA
>CAUJFT010000195.1 GCA_963169475.1 Bacteroidota bacterium
CGACTAGTATCTACGCAGCTTGCGCTGTTCGCTTGCCTGCGGCGTTTGGGCAGCGCAAGTTGGCGGAGATACCCTTGTTGTAGGTCTTTATTTGTTAAACGTCTCTATTTCTTTCAAAATATCTACTTGATTTGAGGTAGATAGTTGTAATGTTTTAACTACCTTTTGTCCATTAATCAAGTATATTTTGGGATTAAATCCTTGATAATAATATCCGTCTATTTTCTTACTTTCAACTTTTACTATGTGTGCTTTAGTTGCTAACAATGGTGAGGCTTCGTTTTTGTCTGAAACAGAAATTATAAAGATATTATTTTTGGGGTTCATTTGAACGTAACTTGATAATTCACTTAAAAATTCAGCTACACAAGGAGTGCAACTATTTTCGAGTGAATAGGAAACTACGATATTTTTATTTTTATTAAGTTTAATTCCATTTTGGGGAAGTTGGATAAACGCGAGTATCCCTTTTTCCTGCATTGGTTTTTGTTCATAAGGGTATTCTTTTATTTTAACCTGCGCGTACCTCAAAAATAAACTGTCGCGTAAATCTGATTCTTTCCCTAAGGCTATTTTAGAAGCTATTGTAATGTCATCTAAACCTAAAAATTGGCTATCAAAGAATATTTCTCTATTGGGCGAAATTAGATTAGACATAGGAACGCCTTGTGCAATAAGCTGAAAATTAGTATCTAATATTTGGCATCCAATTAAAGGCAAGCCATTTTTTTGCTTTGGGTAATCTTTTTGGGGTAAGTACAATGTTCTTATGTAAGCATTCACCTTGTCGTCAAAATATAAATACAGATAGCCTCCTGCATCCGGTTCAAAAGCATCCATGTGTTCGGGATTGGTTTTATCATCCATTCTGATAGTATGTGCTGTTTTCAAAAGAGTAGAAAATTTAGTCGTAATTCTATTAAATTTTCTTTTGTTTGAGTCATACACCCAAATATCTGATGTGTTTCCAAAAGAAGCAATAAGCGTATTTTTGTGTCCTATCGTCAATCTTGGGGGCAGGTAATCTTGCGCCCAATTTCCAAGTAGGTTCTTGTCATAAGTGAAGGAGCTATCCATGTATAAGAATTTATTAGCATAAATACCGCCAACTATAGGAATATTCATATTACCCTCTGAAAGCACACGTTGAAACGGAAGTATTAATGCTCCTTTATATATAGGGGCTTTACCGGTATAGTAATAATCAATATTCACTCTTTGACCCCTTGCTAATCTATTTTTGTGGTTTGATAAAGGTATTTCCGATAAATCGTATATGTGTTTGGGCGAGCCTTTAAAATCAAAAAGAACCAAGGAACTATCCGCAACCCTAGGATTATCTTTGGGGTAAAAGTTAAGTAATATAGAATCTTTGTTAAAACAAGAAATACCATTAATTCCCTGTCTATCAGCCCATTCTTTTTGAATGAGATGATGACTCAATACGCACTTTCGGTTTAAATCATAAGTAGTAATAGTAATAGTATTATTTTTATTTTCAGGAACATTAACCAAGACTAAAAATGTTGTGTCTTTTTGTTTAAAGACATCATAGTTTATCATCTTACAATCTTTGAAAAGTAGCGGTAATGCAATCCGCCGGTTTACCTCAATGGTTATGTTTAAGGGTTCTATATTGGATTGAGAGCAGCCATTCCCTATCATGAAAAAAAATAGACTTGTGAGAAGGAGTATAATTTTCATTTTTTACGCTTTTAAGTATGTGGACAAAAGAAACCCCATATATTGATTTTGAGTTTAAATTACCGTAAATTAAATAGTTAATTAAGTACCTGACGATAAAATTATTTATGGTCAGGTACTTAAAATTGCGCAAGCCAAAGCGTTGAACAAGGCTTCTAACCCCGCCCAACGCTTTGAGACACTCGAGTTAATCACACCATGAAATGGACGTATAGTCCCCCGAAACGGTTACTCTACAACGATTCCCGTCCCCTCCGGGACACATCTCGGTTTTACCCCAAGGCTTGTCAACCCAGTAGCTGGCTTTGTCACAATTTACTCTATTGAGTTCCAAGATATCCTCGTTATCAAACTCGTAGATGAAGTGCGTTCTGCCATTCTCTCCATCTTCTACAAAAAGGTATATATGGCTGTAACCCCAAAATTCCGCACTAGGTTCGTAACCCTCTGGTAACTCCGTGTAGAAAGTGCCGTCTTCTCTATGGCTAAATTGCTCCGCCAAAGATTGTCCTTCTCGCCCCACACTAGAAGAGTTTTGCGTGTTGTTCGGGGATAGGTTTTGGGTCTTATTGCACCCCCAATAAAATACCGAAGCAGAAAGTAAATAAAACAAGGTTTTTTTTCATAAGATTACTAAAATTAAAGATTTGAAGAAAAAAATATGCTTGTTCACCAAAACCTCATGCCGCGGTTCATGTTTTTTAGTGAAATGAAGCCAAATTTTAAATTAATGACCTATAACGGCAGTCCGTCTAAAAACCCTTTATAAGAACATAAATTAGTTCACAAATAACGGAATCAATAGATTTTAAGCGCGTTTTTTTTGAGGAAATATTTGGTTTGGTTTAAAAAATTAAAAAAACAATAAGTACTCATTTAAAATTAGTTTATGATATTATTTTTAGTTAAAAAATTGATAAACAATTA
>CAUJFT010000196.1 GCA_963169475.1 Bacteroidota bacterium
AGGTATTGAAATACTTAGCAGGAATCAAGGAAGAACCATTTGCAAAATATACATTAGCCTTATTTAACCCAACGTTAATCGCAGCTGGATTATTGATGATAGGAGCTGGAGTATTGACAACTGGAGCTGGCTGATTGACAATTACCGGAGGAGGAGTATTTATTACGGGAGCCGGAATATTTTTATTCTCTAAGGTGGCTATCCGATTAGACATAATCGTTAAATTCTTATTCATCTCCACAAGCGTCCGGTTAATTTCGGCATTATTGGGGTCATTGTTTGCCGGTACTGGCGTTTGAATCACGACAGGGGTCTGGGGAACCGCTTGTTGAGAAGGGTGTGTATTGTATATCTGGACGGGTTGTTGTGCATTTCTTACCCTTTCCAAATCCGCTTTTAGTTTTTCAATTTCGGTTCGGAGTAAGACTACCTCCGGGTCTTTTTCTACCACTTTGGGCTGATTAGACATCTCCTCAATTTTGGCATTCATCGCTTCCATTTCAGTTTTCATCCGCTTCATTTCTGCATTCTCCGCGCGTTTTTGCTTACGAAGTTTGTCTTTGGTTTTTACTGCTTTTTCTTTATCTTTCTTTAAGCCGGCAAGTCCAACCGTATCTACTTTATTTCCAGATACGAGAGATAACTCCATGCGGGCAATTCTATAATCTAAATCCGAAATTTTTCTATCCTGAAAAGCAATTTCCCTATCACGAATAGAATCCATTTTCATTTCCAGTGCCTTTGTACGGGCTGCGATTTCGGGGTCAGCTTCTGTGGGTTGAGAGCTATTGGCTTCTAACCTTGTATTTTCTGCTTTAAGTGCAGCAAGCTCTGCCGCTAAGGCATCTACAGACTTATTCGTTTCCTCATTTTCGGAGCGGAGTGCCTTGATTTCCTCCATTTGTTTCTCCATCAATCCTACGGATTCCTGATTATTAATATTGACGGTTACATTCTTATCTTGACTACTATTAGCTTCAGGCGATACAACCGGAGTTGGAGATGTAGTGGGCGTTTTAGCGGTTCTTGGAGGCTCCTGGCTGTAAAATCTCGGACCTTTAAACTTACGTAATTGCAAACCAAAACGATGGTGTATCCCTATACCCACAAACCCAAGAATATCGTTCATGTCTGGATTTCCTCTGAACTCTCCGGGTTTCCAATTATTAGGATTAGGATTGAGGAAATATTCCTCTTGGGGGGTTGGATTCCCACTAGTAGGATATTTACCACTAATATCATCAAAATAATCTGTAAAAAGATAACGTGCCGATGCTGAAAGAGAAATATCCCAACGGTCAGCAAGTCTTGTTTTTACTCCCAAAGTAACCGGTACTTGCAAAGCAATTGTACTATAATTAGTACCTTCTACCTTGAAGTTAGTTAGGCGGGTTTCGTATTGTTTATCTTGGGAGATTTCAGAAGCAATCGCCGAATTAGGGTCAGATTGGGAAAGATTACGAACGGTATTGTCGTTCCAATAATAATAACGCCCCCCTTCTGGAGTATATAAATCTCCAAATACAAAATATTGAGTAGCACCAAAACCTACTCCTATGAAAGGCGCAAACTTGGCATTATTTCTAATGATGAACCCATTAGCCATGTTGTAAATAAGCTGGGCATCAAGGCTATAAAACTCTGTTCTAAAATTAAGAGAACGCGCGAAGTTCTCATTTTCTGTCATGTATTTCCCCATCCAGAACGTGCGGTCATTACCGGTTACGTTGCCATACAAACCCGTAAAAGATAAACCCAACGCGCTCCCTAATCTCCTATCCAATACCAAACCAGCAGCCCTAGAGTCAAAGGACTTGTTGGCGGTGGTTAGGTCTTTCCAATTAGAGGGAAGAAACTTATAGCTGACATCGGAATAAGTAGAGGTAGCTCCCCCCACTAATCCGATAGACCACCCGTAATTATTACGACTTTTAGAACCTTGTGCATTTAATCCGGTGGCTAAACCTAACAGACACAAAAATATAATTACATATTTAATCTTCATGGATAACACGATTTTTAAAATAAATAAGAAAATATTAAAAAGGATTGCTCGAATAGCATTACTTTCTATCCCCCAATCCCATCCAGAATCTTAGTTCTGCACTTAGTCCTATAAAAGGTCTTATCTGAATCGTATTTGTATTGATATTTCCTATTCCGTTTTTAGAAGCGTCTGACTGTAGGAAAGAAGCTCCTGCATTTATCCGAAGAAACCGAAACATTCTGTACCCATAAGCTACGTAATAAGGTCTTCCAAAAATAGGACCAGTAATTACATTATCATCTTTGTCCTTAAAATTATTAGTAAAAGCTCCCACAGAAATAGAAGAGTTGCTCCAGAAGCGCCCTCCTAAGGCACTATTACCAAGAGGAAAAGAAAGCCCGATATAAGTACTTCTTCCGTAGTCTAAGTGATTAAGGTTTCCATCAAAATAAGTAGCTCCATATCCTACATTAATCGCAAGGTCATTTCTTGTATGCTTTGTAGGGTAATCTGAAATCTCACGATTATCAGAACGAACCAGAAGGTTAGTATTGATTACTTGGTCAATCTCATTATGCGCCACCTTTTTTAGTTCTCCTAATCTTTTTTCAAACAAATCGGCTCTAAGGGAGACCCGCTCCGAACGCCCGCTATTATCTCCAAGATTTGCGGCTTCCTTATTGCTTAGTTTCCTCCCGGTGAGCGACCTCATTCCCTTGCGAACAATATCGGAAAAGCCAGGGAAAAGTACCTCGCTTTCATTTCTGTAATAAAAGAAAGAAGAAGAAACGATACTGTTAATATCAGACATTACCGCATCTACAGAGTTCAACATGGTAACTCTTTTGCCATTAATGCTGAAATTCTGACTAAGGTAGCTATCTACCGCATCATAAACAGACTGACGAAGCGCGTCTTTTTCTTCTTTGCTCACTTCCCTAAAATAGTCCACACTAAAATCATAACTTGCGTCTCCTTTGAGTTTGTAATTAAATGGGAGATTAAAAATTTCCTGATAATTACCATAATTTCTTTTCCAAGCGTTCAAATACAAAGGGTTTTTCGACTTTCCTTTTGCCCTATAAACGGATACTTCTACCCGCTGAATTTTTTTGCTGATGGGACCCGTAAACATAAGATTTGATTCCGCCTGAATGGGTTGCCCATTATTAAAATAGGCATTTTGGTAGTCAAAAGTAACTGTTTCATATTGAGCCATACCCACAAAAGCACACAGAGAAAAAATAACTGTAAAAAATAATTTTCTAAAATACATAGCTTGATAGTTTTTAGTTTAAGATTGAATAACACCCCAATAGTCACTCCCATAACCTTCCAAACCATTCTAATGTTTAGGATAGCTATTTTTTATTCCCCATTCTTGCAGAGAGGTTTATTTCCGCGCTTATCCCAACAAACGGGCGAAAAGAAAAAGTGTTAACCCCGCTTGCATTCGCATTAGGAGACATAACTTGAACAACGGCTGTGCCAGCATTAATTCGGAAGAATTTGAGTACTTTGTATCCATAGGAAACATAAATAGGGCGGTTGAAGACGGGACCTTTGACAATATTTTCATTGCGGTCTTTAAAAGTATTGGTAAGAACCCCCACCGAAATAGCAGAATTTCCAAGAAAACGACTTCCGAACGCACCATTAGCGAGAGGGACAGATACCCCAACAAATGGAGAAGCTCCAAGTGCTGGACGGGTATAGTTATTATCCAATGTGATTGCTCCAAATCCTGCATTTATCGCAATTTCGCCCCTTACCTTTTCGGTTTTATATTCCTTAACTAATCGCGTATCTGTACAAACAAGAAGCTCTGGTGCTAATAATCCGTCTATTTCGTGGTGAATGAATTGCTTTAACCTCTCTATTCTTTCTTCATATACCCCTAAATAGGCTGCAATTTTCCCTGTTTCGTCTGACTTATACAAGATAAGGCTTTCGGATTCTTTGGTATTTAGCGATTTGTCCGTAATATTATTAATGTAATCTAATAAAAGACCTGAAAAGGTAGAAAATTCTCCCTCATAATTTGTTCTATACATATTAAGTCCATCTTCTAACATGGTATTTAGCTCATTAACAATCACTTTGACCGGCTTTCTTGTATATAACCTTTTTCTCCTTACAAAACAACTTTGATTAATGTATTCATCTGTTACAGTATAAAGTGCTTGTCTAAGCTTTTCCTTTTCCTCCGGTTTGACCCCTACAAAGTATTTGATAATAAAATCATACTTTTGATTTCCTCTTAGATAATAACTAAACGGAATTTGAAATAAATTGGTGTTACTTTCATAGCTTCTTTTCCATAGATTGGAATAGAGTGGTTTGTTTATGTTCTCCGAATCAAATAGTAATATTTCTACTCTGTTAATATCCGAGTGTATCGTGCCAGAAATCATAAGGTTAGACTCCGCCTTTAACACTTGCCCATTGTTGAAATAACTATGCTGATAGTCAAAAACCGCGGGTTCATACTGCGCAAATAACCCTGTTGCAGTAATACCCAGCATTGAGAAAGATAAAATTTTTCTAATAATGATACTTCTCATAAAAATAGGTTAGATAGATTGTTTGATTGGTAAAATTTTTTAACAATTCGTATATTCCAAAAAAAAGAAATGCAGATAATGGATAATACAATGCAAATTAATTTATTAATATTGAAATAAGCAAGTGTTTTACACAAATATTTTTACCTATCTATACTAAATCATAAGTGAAGTGGCAAGAAAATAACTTTAATCATAAAAATCCTAATAATTGGGGTATCAATCTGAGAAGCCTTCCTTTTTACAGATATTTTTTCTAAAAACATAAAATATATATAACCCAAAGTGATGAACTTTGTGCCTCCACTATTCGTTATCCCTTTTTGTGTTACCAAGTATTAAGAGAAAACTGCTTTCTTCTAACATATATTGAATCTCTATGTCTTTGAAGTATAGAATATTTTTTTTATGTAATATAGTACTGATTTGCAGTAGTTTGAATGCTCAATCTATAAGCGATTTTGTTTCTTTAAGCCCTGGACAGCAAACCCCTGCTTTAGAAATGCCCTATACCCATACCTTTCAGGTATTGATTAGTCATGGAGATTCACTCATGGCAGGAGGCTACCTTGCAGACGATTGCGACTTTACGGGATATGTTCCCATAGGAGGAAGCAGTCGTAACGGATATTTGTCTGTCAGTTCTGAGTCTCTTGTTGCGGGTGCTTCCATATTATCCATCTCATGGGATTCGTTAGCATATAACGGGTGGAGAACTACCTACTCCCAATCGGTGGATTTTTCGGTAGTAGGGGGAGGAAGTCGTCATTGTTCTGGAACAGTAACACCTTGGAATACCGTGATTGTTTGTGAGGAGATAGTACAAGGAGACCTAAACGGAGACGGATATTATGACTACGGGTGGGCAACCGAGATAGACCCGGCTACGGCTAAAGTCAGGGATTTTCCTGGTGGCTTACCTTTCGGGGACAAATTGTGGGCATTGGGAAACATGGCGCATGAAAATGTAGGGATTCACCCCAATCGTAGGACGGCTTATGAAGGAGCAGATATGACCGTAGGCTATTTGTTTAAGTTTGTAGCAGATTCTGCAAACATGCTTAATAAAGGGAGATTATATGTCTATAAAGGGTCAAAAAATGGAACCGGAGAATGGATATTAATCCCGAACAATACTCCGGAGGAATGTAATCGAACCCTTTTCTATGCGGATAGCGTAGGAGGAACGGTATTCAGTGGGGTGGAAGATGTAGAGTATAATCCTTTGGATAATTATGTTTATCTTGCCGTAAAAAACGAAGATTGTGTGTATCGTTTCCGGGATTCAGACCCGCTCACGGGATTGGTCGTTCCAGATTTTCACATTTACGTGGGGCGGCAGTCTTATTTTGTCAAAACCGAAACAGATTCAATAGAAGTACCTTGGGGGACAGGAAATGATAATTTGGCTTTTGATGACAAAGGAAACTTATGGGTGCTTCAAGATGGAAGTCTAAATTATATATGGGTGGTGGATAGCGGACACACGCAGGCTAATCCCAAAGTTCGTATTTTTGGTAAAACCCCGGCGGGAGCAGAGCCTACGGGGATTACCTTCTCCCCCGATTATCGTTTCTTGTTTATGTCTGTCATGCACCCTTCGGAGTCAAATTCGGATAAATTTCAGCCGGACGCATGGGGTAACCCGGTCTCTTTTGGTAAAGATAGGGCTTTTGTCATTGCAAGACGGGAGTTTTTGGGGAAAATAGGACTCCCTATTATTTTCGGGCGGGTTTCTGTAACCAATCTGAATAAAAAAAATATAGTCAAATGGAGGACAGAAAAAGAAGTGGATATAACTAATTTTGTAGTGGAACACTCCACAGACAAAGCTCAATGGGATTCTGTGGGGGTAGTTCCAGCGGCGGGGAATAGCAATCAGGAGCAACAATATGAATTTTATGATGGTTTCCCCAAAGGGGGTAAAAATTTCTATAGGCTAAAGATTAAATTAAATAATGGAACTCATATTCAGCATGATTTAGGGGCGGCTTACTATTTAGTGTCTCCGCATCAGGTTTGGGGATTTCCTAATCCAGCGAAAGACGAAATTACGATTATGTATTCTCATGCTTTTTCCGTCAAAGAAGTGCAGTGGTTTGCCGCTGATGGCAGACTGCTCCCGCTCCAATATCAGATTTTTCAGGATAAAATCGTTGCCTCTCTCCCTAGTACTATGTATGGAATCCACTTTATTCGTCTTACATTAAGTAATGGAGAGGTATTAACGCTGAAGTACGAGACCGGAAATTGAAAACTATCAAGATATGTCGGCTACGATGTTTCGCTTGCTCAACGGGATAGGGAGGGTGTTTGGGTTTAGGGGCATGTAATTTCTTACCCTACCTATTGGATATTTTCAGTCGTTTGCCTTATTTTTTGAGGGTTAGGTAATATGCAAAGTTGTAAAACTCGCCGTATCTTTGTCCCCAAATTTAAAACAAAAATCATCATGCTATCGCTTAAAGCTCCCGTAATTTTGGGTTCTCAATCCCCTAGAAGACACGAACTCCTGTCAGCACTTGGCGTTCAATTTGAGATTATGATACGCCCTACCGAAGAGACAATTCCGGAGGGGGCATCTCCGG
>CAUJFT010000197.1 GCA_963169475.1 Bacteroidota bacterium
GCCTGACCAACATGAGAGAAGCCGCTTTCCGAATGGCGAAGTACGCCGCCGAAAGAGGAATCACTGTGATTGTGTGTAGTTCCGATTCTACCGACCACTACGAAAAATACCTAACAAATCATGCGGATTACATCATTAGAGGAGAGGGAGAAATTACCCTCCTGCACCTGATTAACGCACTTGAGTCCGGTAAGCCTGTGGATTCTATAGAGGGAATTGTTTTCCGGAGGAATGAAGCAGTAGTGCTTAACCCTAAAAGAAGCGTATTGAAAGAATTGGATAGTCTCCCTACGCCTGCTTGGGATTTGGCTGATATAGAGGCTTACCGCCAAATATGGCTTAAACATCACGGCTACTTTGCCTTAAACATCGCTACGACAAGAGGTTGTCCCTATAAATGCAGTTGGTGTGCTAAACCAATTTATGGAAATAGGTACAATAGCCGCTCTCCAGAGAAAGTGGTAGAAGAGGTAAATTACCTTGTTATAAATTTTAAGCCGGATTATTTTTGGGTGTGTGATGATATTTTTGGATTAAAGCCCGGCTGGGTGCAGCAATTTAATGAAGCATTACTTACCCAAAATTTAAAAATTAGGTATAAAATACAATCACGGGTAGATTTGCTTTTAGAATCGGATACAATAGATGCACTTGCGGCTTCAGGCTTAGATATTGTTTGGGTAGGTGCAGAGTCTGGTGCGCAAAAAATCTTGGACGCTATGGATAAAGGCACAAAGGTTTCTGAAATATGGGAGGCTACGCGAAGGCTAAAAGAAAAGAACATTAAAGTAGCGTTTTTTCTACAATTCGGATATCCGGGAGAGGGACAAAAAGAAATTGATGAAACCATTGATATGGTAAAAACACTTTTACCTGATGATATAGGAATCTCCGTATCTTACCCATTGCCGGGTACAAAATTTTATGAAATGGTAAAGACCCAACTAAAAGATAAAACAAATTGGACAGATTCCGATGAGCTTGCTATGATGTATCAAGCAACTTTCCATCCAGAATTTTATAAAAAACTACATAGGATAGTACACAAAGAATATCGAAAAGCACAGGGGATAGAGATATTTAGAAAGATGACACGCTTTAAGTTATTGCCTGATTATAAAAACATCAGGGCTTTGCTACTAACGGTATATTATTCGGTTAGCTTGATTCACGATAGGTTTACACTATCACGAATGCCTGAAAAAATTAGGTAATAAGCAAAAACAGACAGTAATTACACCGCCTGTTTTTTACAATCTAACCACATTAATAACAATATATTTTAAGGCTTGCCTCCGGGTCTTCCGCCTCCGGGTCTTACCCCTACTCCCTGACGGTTACGCACCTCGTCCAATAATTGTCGGCGAAATTCTCTCTCTGATTTGTAAAGGAGTGCTACCTTACGGATGGGCAATACTTTTTTGAATTGTGCGTAATATTTTTCTGTGATTTCTACTTCTTTACGCCTTTGAGCGATAATTTCATCTGTAAATTTTTCAATCTCCGGGTCGCTCATTGTCGCAAATTCATCTCCCATTGCTTTTCTGATTAATTTAGAGTCCCTTTTGTTACTTTCCATTTCAGTATTAAACTGATTGTAAACGGGCCAAAACCTTTGGGCTTCTTCTGGAGAAAGGTTGAGCTTTTTGGTAATAAAGGCGATTTTTAAGGATTCGATTCTTTGCCTTTCCTTAGGGTCATCTTCCTTATCAAGCGGTTGAGCAAGGAGACTATTTCCCACTAAAAGAATTAAAATAGCTACTCCTATAAATTTCATGAACTGTTTCATATTTTTAAAAAAAATAATTAAAAAAGGTTTACATATATTTAGATGTACATCAAAAATTCTTATCCAATAGCGATTGATAAGGATATTTTTTCGCAGTATATTTTATTATCCATCATAGCATTTTATATTTCATCTATCGAGCTTTCTTACAGATAGTTTAGTATATCTTCATCTGAAATACCCTCAAACTTACTATTTCGGTCTTGTGGCAATTGAACTTCTATTGGGCTGAGAGAAACCTGCTGAATTATATCTAAGTCCTCTAAATTTGGGTCTTCGGAAAGATACGTTATGATGGCGGAGTCTGATATACCGGCAAACGAAGATTTATTTTGGTGTGTTTGATACAGGAAGATACCAAAACTAATTACAAGAATCGCTGCAATCCCTACGATAGCTTTTCTGAACCTATTTTCAAAGGCGGGTACAAATGATAAGATTCGTGAGGAGGGTTGCGGAGTTTTTTCATCTGCTTTTATCTGCTGCATAATTTTATCCCCCAAAGTAAGAAAATATTGATATTCAACTACTTCTACTTTAGGTTTGGGAATTGTAGATAAAATCATGGAAGTCGTAGATTCAGCCGCTATTTTATTCATGATATTAGTATCTAACTGCTCAAAATACCCTTCTGGAACCTCTGTGTTCTCTGCCTCTAATTCTGACATTTGGATTTGCAAAATCACCTTGTCTGCAAAAGTATCAAAATAAGATGGAGGCGTTTCTAATGCTTTTTCTTTATTTAAGTAAAAATTAACAGAAATTTGGTTCATTAGGTTATCTTCCAAAGCCTCGAAATATCCTTCAGGCACTTCCCATAATGGGAGCGATTGAAGACTTTTTAAAACCGGAAAATCGTTTAATTCATTTTTCATTGTTAATATATATTTAGGCGACACTCCATTCGCTGCTGGTAAGGTATTGTTCGATTTTTTTTACGGCATGATGATAATTGGCTTTAAGCCCGCCTTCCGAAGTTTCCAGAATTTCCGAAATTTCTCTAAAACTAAGCTCGTCATAATAACGCATATTGAACACAAGCCTTTGTTTTTCGGGAAGCAAATATATCGCACGCTTTAGCCTTTCCTGAATTTCTTCTCCTGAAATTGGTACAGAAGGAGGGGTGCTATGATTAACATTGTTTTCAAGCGTGTCCACATCAGCATAAACTCTTTTGTTTTTTCTATTCAGGAATGTGATGGTTTCGTTGGTAGCGATACGATACATCCACGTCTTTAAGGAAGATTCTTCCCTAAATTTATCCAAGTTTTTCCATACAAGAATAAAAGTATTTTGTAGGATATCATCTGTATCATCGTGGTCATTCACCATTCGGCGTATATGATAATACAGATTTTTTTGATAGGTCTGAATTAATTTTCGGAATGCCGTTTCTTTTTCATCTGGATTTTTTAGCTGCTTTATCAAAACGCTTTCATTCATGTCTTTATCGTATTTTGTAGTTTGGACAAGGGGGCGAGAAAAAGGTTTAATTGGAAGCAGAAATTTTTGGTGCTATTTTGAGGATTTTAGAGATGACAGTTTGTAAATTATCGGTTATTTATTTTAGTTCCCGAAAAATTGTCCAGAGGATTTTATATCCTGCCATGATTGTACCCTTTATAGTTCCTGATACTTTTGAAGTGCCTATTCTTTTTCTATAACTTACCGGAACTTCTTTGCATTTTAGGTTCATTTTGGCGGCTTTTACCTGCATTTCTACAGTCCACCCGTAGGTTTTATCCTGCATTTTCATGGCTATCAAATCTTGAAAGAGAATTGCGCGAAAGGGACCTAAATCAGTAAAGGTTACGCGATAAAACGTTCGAATAAGGATTGTTGATAGCCAATTACCGAAGATTTGTTGGGGAGTAAGCGCGCCTTTTTCGCGATTCCCTAATACCCGTGAGCCAATTACAAGCGCGGCTTCTCCTTGCTGTATGGGGAGGATTAAGCGGAATATCTCCTCCGGATAATCCGAAAAATCGCCATCTATAAATACGATAATATCAGGAGGGG
>CAUJFT010000198.1 GCA_963169475.1 Bacteroidota bacterium
AAAGTATATTCGTCTTCCTCAATTGCCCCTGCATTAAAAAAGCCTGCATTCAATGTAAGGTCATTCGGGCTTGTAAGCGTTACGTCCCATTCTCTCACCCTCAATTGTAATTGTACGGGTCCATCATTATAGGTTTGTGCGGTTAGTAGCGATGGCGCAAGAACCCCAAAACCCAGAATAAAAAGCAGGTAAGCCGCAGAATTTTTTATCATGATATTCAAATTAAAACACTACACAAGATTATTTAATTTGCAAAAATAACAAAAATCCTTTCATAAGATAAATCCCTATGAAAATTCTCTGCCACCAAAATAACATAAGGTTGAATACGGCTTTATCTACATTTTAGAGTTTTGTAAGGTCTAAATAGTGGAGGCTTGTCTAAAAAATATTTGTGTATAAACGGTAGCTCTTTGTCATGGCAAAGAGCTACCGAAGTGAAACCCCACACTTGGGATATCCTTCCCCATTACCCCAAACCAATCCCCGTAGGGAGGTGCATGAGTACCTCCCTACCGTTTTTATCTGCAAATAATGAAAGGTTCGGTATCGTGAAAAATATTATTTACCAATTTAGGGTTCTGTAGTTTATTACTAAAGCCTTTGGTGAGATATTGGAGAGAATAGAAGAAATTTTGCATATTCAGAATTGTACCACTTTCTATACGTGATTGCTTCTCTATTTCCAATAAGGCATGTACAAAAATGCTATTTTCAACCATACCGTTTTCTATGGCATTTTCAGTTTTGCCACAAGCTGCAATGATAGAAACTTCCATCTTTTGGATAGCCTTCTTGGCTACATTAAACATAAAACCCTCTGATTGGCAAACATCGAGGAGTAGCACTTTTTTTATGTTGGGGTAGTCGGGATTATGAATGACATTGAGTAATTCCTCTGAAGATATTCCGTTTCTATGGTGGTAATCAATAGCTTGGTCACTGTAATCGCTAGGCATTAACCAAAATTTATTAGTATCAAGAGTATCTGTATAACCATGAGACCCGATGTATAATACAAAGATGGCATTAGGGTCTGTTATTTTTCTATAAAATAGAGAAAGACCGTCTAATATCTCTTGCCGTGAAGGGGTTCCTGTGAGGGATGCCGTGATAACATCATTGTACATGACACCCTTTTGCCGAAGGAAAAACTGCTCGACATCTTTAGCCGCCTTGTTTGCGTATATTAACTCGCTACTATCTCTGTACACGACTCTTTCTATTCCTACCACAAATACGTACAAATCAGAAGCCAATAACCCTTCTTTCAATACTTCTTGAGAAGTACTTTCGGGTAAGATAAACTCATCTTTCAATACTTCTTGAGAAGTACTTTCGGGCAAAAGAATATTGCTCGTTACACGATGAGTATTATTAGTTTCATTATACCCACCCACCGATTGTGAAAAGATATTAACGGAGTCGATACTGTTTTCGTTCTGCCCCCTGATATGAACGGGCGGCATAATGGCAAATAACAACATCAATCTTAAAAATTTGCAAAAAGTAGTTTTTATTACCATAACTCAAAATATTTATATAACCCACAAAGTACAATAAAAAAGAAATCTATCACACACTTCAAAGGAGTAGAGTATCCCTATGAGGTATAATTTTTTTATATTCAAAAATCCCCTTGCCTATGCGTTAAATACAAGTCAATATTTACGCGCTGGGCGCAAATATATAATTAAAATGAGACATATAAAATACTTATATAATTTTTTTTAGTTTAAAAACTGGTAAAAAAATAAACAAAATATAAAAAATAGGCGAAAGCAGACAAATTTAAAGGATTTGTTATAGGTAATTGGCCTCGTATAACAGACAAAAAAAATATAAATTTTTTGTTGGTAATGTTTTTAATCAGGATTTAGAAAAAAGCGGTGATATTGCATTCTCAAAACAATATCATATATGGCGACAATCGAAGTAATTTACAAATATTGTAATTCTGAAGATGTAAAGTTTGTTGGGTATAACTATTCCAAAAGTGGGGTAAAAAACAGCGTTACCAATGCAAGGCGAGAGCAATACACTTGGTAGATTGAAAGAATGTACTTGACACTACGCACTCGCATTAACAGGCTTGCAAGAAAAACCATCTGCTTCTCCAAATCCGAAATTATCCACGATATTGTAATTGGATTAATAATTAATCAATATAAAAGACACTACTTTTTTTACTTACTTTCTCTTGTATTAAAATATTTTTCAAAAAGAGCAAAATTTAAAGCTAGATATAGTCAAAAGTTTATTAATTTTGGGCGCAAAAAAATAACAAAATGAAATTATATGCCATTGAAACCGGGAGGTTTCGCTTAGATGGAGGAGCAATGTTTGGAGTTGTACCCAAAGTAATTTGGAATAAAACAAACCCTTCTGATGATAAAAATCGCATTGATATGGCAATGCGATGCTTGTTAATAGAAGATGAAAGCCGGTTGGTTTTAGTAGATAACGGAATTGGACATAAATATAATGATAAATTCAGGGATTTATACCAAATAGACCACGCGCTAACCCTTGAAAAATCTTTAGATGCCTTAGGATTTGCGCGGGAAGACATTACTGACGTTATTCTTACTCATCTTCATTTTGACCACTGCGGAGGCTCTACGGAGTGGAATCCATTGAAAGAAAAGCATGAATTGGTGTTTGCAAATGCGATTCATTGGGTTCAAAAAAAGCATTTGGAGTGGGCATTAAATCCTAATTCAAGAGAAAAAGCGAGTTTTTTCAAAGAAAATATTTTACCAATAGTAGAAAGTGGTAACCTTAGAATGTTGGAGGGAGATACAAATCTCTTTCCGGATATCTCTCTTATTGTTTTTAACGGGCATACGGAGTCGCAGCAGTTGCCACTGATACAATACAAGGGTAGGCAGATTTTATTTGCA
>CAUJFT010000199.1 GCA_963169475.1 Bacteroidota bacterium
GGGCAAAATCTATCAGGCAGAAAAAATCCAAGCCGCACTTAGCAATTTCTTTAAGCCGGAACACATCTTGCAGCTGCGTGAGCTGGCATTAAAAGAAGTCGCTTCCCAAGTAGAACGCAAAGTGAATATAGAAGTTCCCAAAAACGTAGCACTACGGCATGAAAGATTTATGGCTTGTATCAGCAGCAACGAAAAAACAGCAAAGGGGGTTATCCGAAAAACCGCGCGATTGGCTAGCTATTACAATGCAAAATGGTTTGTCCTATATGTACAAACGCCAGATGAAGACCCTTCTAAAATCCCCTTAGATAAACAACGACATCTCATTAATAACTTAAAACTTGCCACCGAATTAGGCGCGGAAGTTATTCAAGTACAAGAAAGAAATATCCCTACTACAATCATAGACCAAGCCAATAAATATGACATCACAACGATTAGCATTGGGAAACCCAAACTTAGTCTGTTAAAAGTAATTATGGCTTCTAACATCCTTAGGGAACTACTCAAAAACCTAACGCAATCTAATATAGATATTATTATACTATCATAATATGAAAGTCAAAGCAAAAATTACCCTATCGGTGGGATTCTTATTTCTACTGATAATCGTTCTGGGAGCAGTTGGAATAGTTTATACCAATCAAATTTCCGATGAAACTCAAAACATTCTTGCAGATAACTATAAAAGTATTGAATACAGCCGTGCAATGCTTATTGCATTAGATAAACTAAATGTATCCGATAGTGCTAAAATTGACTTTGAAGAGAACCTCAAACTACAGCAAAGTAATATTACGGAAACTGGTGAGGCGCAAGCGACTAATAATCTTACTGTAGATTTCGAAAAGCTCAAAGCAAACCCCGAAGACCATACGATATACGTAGGTTTACGAAAAGACCTCGCCGATATTATGCTTGTAAATATGCAGGCTATCGAGCAGAAAAGCGAAATTGCAAAAAAAACTGCCGAAAATGCAGCGTTAATTATCTCTATTACCGGAACAGTTTGCTTTATCCTTGCCTTTACTTTGCTAGTAAATCTACCCTCCAATATTGCTGACCCTATTAAAGAGCTTACCCAAAGCGTGAAAGAAATCGCAGCAAAAAATTATTCGCAGCGTGTGCATTTCGAAAATCATAATGAATTTGGGGACTTGGCAAATTCATTTAATGTAATGGCTGAAAAATTGGAAGAATACAACAATAGCAACCTAGCCAAGCTAATGATGGAAAAAAAACGTATTGAAACACTCATCAACAATATGCACGACCCCGTAATCGGATTAGACGAAAACCAAAATATCCTTTTTATTAATCACGAAGCCCTTAAAGTATCGGCACTCAAACAAGAAGACGTAGTCGGAAAATCTGCCCAACAAATTGCCGTCCATAATGACCTAATGCGCTCACTCATACAAGGAGTACTCATAGTAAAAGAAAAAGAAGATAAGCCAGAAGAACCGATTAAAATATTTGCAGACAACAAAGAGAGTTTTTTTGAGAAAGAAATTATTCGTATTTCCATAGTTCCTACTGCCGAAAAGCAAACGAAATACATAGGAGATGTTATCATTTTAAGAAATATCACTCCCTTTAAAGAATTAGATTTTGCTAAAACAAGTTTTATTGCAACAGTCTCTCACGAACTTAAAACGCCCATTTCCTCTATTCTTATGAGTTTAGAACTTTTAAGAAATGAAAAAATAGGAACCATAAACCCCGAACAAAAACAACTGATTCAAAGTGTGAAAGAAGATAGCGAACGCCTTCTCAAAATCACGAGCGAGTTGCTTAATATGACACAAATCGAAGCCGGAAAAATTAGATTGTCCTTGCAGCCTACATTCCTACCAGAAATTATCCGCTATGCAACAGAAGCCGTCAAGGTACAAGCAGAACAGAAGAACATCACGATTGAAACCATAGGAACAGAAAACGTTTCACCCGTAAATGCAGACCCCGAAAAGACAGCATGGGCAATCACAAATCTACTCTCAAATGCGATACATTATTCCTACGAAAATGCCAAAGTGCTACTCCTCGTAGTCGAAACCGGAGACAAAGTCATATTAAGCATTTCCGATTTTGGCAAAGGAATCGAAGCAAAATATATCCCTAATCTTTTCAACCGTTATTTTCAAATACCAGGAAGCAATAAATCCGGAACAGGGCTTGGACTTGCCATTAGCAAAGAATTTATTGAGGCTCAGGGCGGTGAAATTTCTCTCCAAAGCGAAATTGGGAAGGGAAGCACTTTTTCAATTATGCTTAATAAAACCAATTCCTAACCGAAGTTAAGGACATATCTCTCTTAGAATTGTAAGTAAATAGGAACGGAACATATAAAGTAGTAGGATATAAATACTGACGCTTTTTTGCAAATGATTGATAATCAATCACTCAATAAATATATAAATAATTAATAATCAGCAAATTATGTCTTTTTGTCGGGTAGAGTAAAATAATCCCTGTTTTTAAAATCATAAATAACTATACTCTACCCTGCATCTTTTATGATAAATAAATACAGCTCCCTCCCTGTCATGTTGAGTGCGAAGCGAAACATCACACTTAGCACAGCCTCGTCCTTATCGGTGATTATCTTTGTGAGTATAAGTAGTTTGTACGAAATAATAAACCTATAAGGACATGTAATTCACGTCCTTATAGGTTCAAAAAGTATCGGGCAAGTATGAGTGAGTAAAAGGCTATGAAAATAGATATTAATTAAAATACTAATTATCAACCACTTAATTCCGCTATTCACTACTTAGATTCAAAAACTAAAAACTCATCACTACTCAACTTCTCCTATAATTTATCCAATCCAACCTCCTCCAATAACATCTATGCCCTCATAAAAGACTGCCGCTTGTCCGGGTGTAATAGACTTAGCCGATTCATGGAAAAATACCTCCATGGTATGACTATCTATTTGAGAGAGCGTAGAAAGGCTACCGTTATCTTTATACCGAATTTTAGTAATCGCTTCCATATCCTCCTGTAAAAAAGCATATTTCCCCATATTTAACTTCCTTACCCTCATTCTTGTACCATTAAGGTCTTCCTCCTTCCCGATTACTACCGTATTCGTTTCGGGATTAATTGCTACTACATAATAGGGAATACCCATTGCTGGTAATTTTTTTCTTTGACCTATAGTGTAAAAAGGATAGCCTTCGTGTTGTCCAATTATTTTTCCCTCAACTGTAACAAAGTTCCCACCAGAGAGGCCTCCCGCAAGCTCTGGGCGGCGGCGTTTGAGGAAACTACGATAGTCATTGTCCGGAATAAAGCATATCTCGTAGGACTCCGGTTTGTTTGCCAGAGAATGAAAGCCCATCTCTGTCGCCATCTTTTTTATATCTGATTTGTGATAAGTACCCATCGGAAAAAGCGTGCGTTTCAGAGCCTCCTGACTAATGCCCCATAACACATAAGATTGGTCTTTCCAGTCATCTATCCCCTTGGAGATTACCATACGTTGGTTTTCCTCCCTAAGCTGCGCATAATGCCCGGTAGCAATAAAATCACAAGATAATTTATCGGCTCTTCTTAGTAATGCGTCCCATTTAATGTGGGTATTACACATAACACAAGGATTAGGCGTGCGCCCTGCAATATACTCATCTACAAAATAATCTATGACAGAATCTCCAAACTCTTCCCGAATATCTAAGATAATATGAGAAAACCCAAGATTTACCGCAATCTCTCGTGCATCATTAATAGACTCAAGGCTGCAACAGCCGGTTTCTTTTTTACTTCCTCCACTTGATACATAGTCCCACGTTTTCATGGTGATTCCCACCACTTCATACCCCTGCTCATGTAGCATTACTGCGGCTACCGAGCTATCAATTCCGCCGCTCATAGCGACAAGTACTCTTCCTTTTTTGCTCATACAAGTTCAAATTTTGTTGTTTGCAATAATAATTTCTAAATTCGGCTACAAAGGTAAGGGTTTTTTCTAAAAGTATCAAACATATTTCCTTTGTTATACAATCGCTTTCACAAAATAGAACTATTACTTTGTACAAAAAAAACTATTTCAAATCCCTTAATCCCAAAGCGTATGCCTTCATTTTTTTAATCATGGCATTCAACCCATTAGCACGCGTAGGCGAAAGATGCTCTCTAATTCCGATTTTATCTACAAATTGTAAAGAAGCCTCGGTGATTGCTTCCGGAGTGTTACCACTTAAAACATTAACCAAGATAGCAACTAACCCTTTCGTAATAATTGCGTCACTATCAGCTTTGTAGGTTACAATTCCATTTTCAAAAGCTGCCGTAAGCCACACCCTTGATTGGCAGCCTCTAACAAGGTTTTCCTCTTTTTTTTCAGACTCTGGAAGCGATTCGAGGGACTTTCCCATATCAATGATATACTGATATTTTTCGTCCCATTCTTCAAACATATCAAAATCCTCAATAATTTCTGCTTCTTTTTCTGCAATCGTTTGGCTCATCTTTAAATCTATATAGTTTGATTTGGCTTTAACAAAAGATATACTCACATTGTTCAACATTCCTCCTCGTTTTTTATACTCAATAAAAGGACAAAAAACAATCCATATTCAAAGTCCGAAAGAATACAGACTTAGGATTGAACACGATATTTATCCGATTCTAAGAGCAAATCTAATTGACATACTTCACACAAACGACTAACAATCAATACTATACAAAAACAACACCTATTTAATAGCCTATAAGTGAGATTTTTTATGAGATAAAGTATAAAAAAGTATTAACTTTGCGGACAATAAAAATTAAAAATCATTCTTATCACTAATATATGGGCAATCTTACTGCTAATTTCTTTTTCATTTTAATAGTATTTTTACTAATTTCCGGCTGTAAACCGGATAGCCAAGTAGATATTAAATATCCAGAAGCACACAGAGGAACAGTAGCAGACCAATATTTTGGAAAAAGTGTGGAGGACCCCTATCGCTGGTTAGAATATGAAAATGATACAGAAGTAAAAAAATGGATAGAATCCGAGAATACAATCACACAGGAGTATCTTGGCAAAATCGCTTATCGTCCTCAAATTGCTGAACGCCTAAAAACGTTATGGAATTATGCCCGCCAAAGCGCGCCTAATAAAGAAGGAAATAACTATTTTTTCTATAAAAATGACGGGCTTCAAAATCAAAGTGTACTATACATACAAAGAGGAGAAACCGCAAAGCCGGAAGTTTTCCTTAACCCTAATACCCTATCCCCAGACGGAACTACCGCTATTGCAGCGACAAGCGTTTCCAAAGACGGAAAATGGTTCGCCTATGGACTCTCAAAAGCCGGCTCGGATTGGAATGAATTTTATGTAAGAGATATAGCAACCGGCAAAGATAATGCCGACAAATTAGAATGGGTGAAGTTTTCGGGAGCTGCGTGGTGGGAAAATGGATTCTTTTATACCCGTTATCCCGAACCAAAAAAAGGAGCCACACTTTCCGCTTCAAATACAAATCCTAAAATTTACTATCACAAAATAGGAAACCCTCAATCAAAAGATAGCTTAGTTTTTGAATACCCAAGCGACCCGCTTATCGGTATAGGAGCAAGCACAAGTGAAGACGAAAGTTATTTGATTATAGAATTAACAAAGGGAGCATCAGATAACTCTGCCGTTTATGTCAAAAATCTGAAGAAAAAAGAGGCTAAACTTCAACCAATTGTAACCAACTACGACAATGCCTATAATTTTATTGGTAATGAAGGCGAAAACCTTATTTTTGTTACCGACAAATCCGCCCCTAAAAGGAAAGTGGTAATGATTAATCCAAGCAAACCCGATGAGAAAAGTTGGAAAGTGCTTATTCCCGAGCAGGAAGCCACGATTCAATCTGCCAAATTATTAGGTAACAAAATATTTTGTACGATGATGGTAGATGCAAAACACCAAGTAAAAGTATTCTCCCTCAAATCTGATGCTCCTTATGACTTAGTGCTTCCCAATATAGGTTCATTTGGAGGACTTACCGGCAATAGAGAAGATACATTGGTGTATTATACCTTTACTTCCTTCACTCAACCCACAAGTATCTATAAATATAATGTCATAACTAATACTTCCTCTCTCTATCGGAAGCCGGATACCAAATTTGCGGGTAGTGAGTACGAAACCAAACAAATATTTTTTAATAGTAAAGATGGCACTAAAATCCCCATGTTTATTACGCACAAAAAAGGAGTTCACCTCAATGGAAATAATCCTACATACTTGTACGGATACGGCGGGTTTAATATTAGTATATTACCCTCTTTCGCTACACACATGTTGCCTTTTCTTGAAAAAGGGGGGGTCTATGCAGTAGTTAACCTTAGAGGCGGGGGCGAATACGGAGAGGAGTGGCACGCTGCCGGAATGAGAGACAAAAAACAAAATGTCTTTGATGACTTCATTGGAGCCGCAGAGTACCTAATCAAAGAAAAATACACATCTTCCCCAAAACTCTGTATATCTGGTCGTTCAAACGGAGGATTATTAGTAGGGGCTTGTATGGCACAGCGTCCGGAATTATATGGAGTTGCGCTACCGGCAGTTGGTGTGATGGATATGCTTCGTTTTCATCGCTTTACTATAGGTCATGCTTGGACGGTTGAGTATGGTTGTGCCGACTCATCAGTAAAACAGTTTGAGACAATTTACAAATATTCCCCGCTTCACAATCTAAAAAAAGGCACTTCTTATCCGGCAACGATGGTGATTACGGCAGACCACGATGACCGCGTAGTTCCCGCTCATTCTTATAAATTCGCTGCCAACCTCCAACATAGCCACAAAGGCGAGAACCCAGTACTGATTCGTATAGAGACATCGGCCGGGCATGGAAGCGGTAAATCTACTACCAAGCAAATTGAAGAGTGGGCAGATGTTTGGGCATTTGTATTTCACAATATGGGACTAAAATATTAAGATATAAGGTTGCGATATTCGCTGTTTAAACGTAAAATTTACGCTACATTCACAGACTTTAGGAACTTTTGTCAGTATTTTAGAAAAAAAGTGTAAATTTGTCGTAAAATAAGTATTTGGCACTATTATTCGTTTTCAATGTATTCAAAACCTTTTTGAATCTTATGAGTATAAGGGATTCAAGAACATTAAAAAAAACTCAAACCAATAAATATGGCAGATTTTCAGGACTTTGATAATAAACCCAATAAGTCGGGAGGGAATAACATCTATTGGATATATATATTGATATTAGCAGTAGTTATCTTTGTTGCAATATTTGTTAAAGACCCCGGACAAACGCTCAAGATTTCACCCACAACCTTTCAGCACCTATACACCAATCAAATGGTGGACAAGGTTATATTATATCAAAACGCCCATAAGGTAGAGGGCTTAATTAATGACAAGGGAAAAGCCTATCTGAAAGGCATTTTAGGTAAGAATGATATAGCGATTGCCGAAAAAAGCACAAAGGTAACTACAGAAGTCGGAGACCCTTCTATTTATGAAAAAGAACTGATGGATAAGGGTATCGTATATGAAACCCGCAAAGAAATTGAGTTTGGGTACATTCTGAATTTTCTGCTCCCTATCATCATCGTGGTGGTAATATGGCTGGTATTTATGCGAAGAATGGGCGGTGGCGGCGGTCAAATTTTTAATATCGGGAAAAGTAGAGCCTCTCTCTATGATAAAGAAAATAAAGTAAATGTAACTTTTAATGATGTAGCTGGAATTGAAGAAGCAAAGGAGGAGGTTCAGGAAGTAGTAGAGTTCCTAAAAAACCCTTCTAAATTTACAAAATTAGGAGGACACATTCCGAAGGGTGTCTTATTAGTAGGCCCTCCAGGTACGGGAAAAACCTTACTTGCCAAGGCGGTTGCTGGCGAAGCAAAAGTGCCATTCTTTTCATTGAGTGGTTCGGATTTCGTAGAAATGTTTGTGGGGGTGGGTGCCGCAAGGGTAAGGGACTTATTTAAACAAGCCAAAGAAAAAGCCCCTTGTATCATTTTTATTGATGAGATAGACGCGGTAGGGAGAAGCAGAGGAAAAGGAAACTTTACAGGAGCGAATGACGAAAGAGAGAATACCCTCAATCAGCTATTGGTTGAAATGGACGGGTTCGATACCGATTCTGGAGTTATTATCATGGCAGCAACTAACCGCCCTGATGTATTGGATACGGCATTACTTCGGGCAGGACGTTTTGATAGGCAGATTGCCGTGGATAAACCAGATATCAAAGCGCGCGAAGCGATATTCAAGGTTCATCTTGGCAAACTTACATTGGGGGAAGATGTTAGCGTTACCCGTTTGGCAGAGCAAACACCAGGGTTTGTAGGCGCAGATATTATGAATGTTTGTAATGAAGCCGCTTTGATTGCCGCAAGGAGAAACAAGGAATCTATAGAAATGGTAGATTTTCAATATGCGATTGACAGGGTGATTCTGGGATTAGAAAGAAAAAGCAAAATCATTTCCCCTGAAGAAAAAAAGGTCATAGCCTATCACGAAGCCGGTCATGCCGTTACTTCATGGTTTCTAAAACATGCTAGCCCCCTCGTAAAAGTCTCTATTATCCCAAGAGGAATCGGAGCTTTGGGTTACGCCCAATACCTCCCAAAAGAACATAATCTTTATTCAACCGGAAAGCTACTTGACTTGATGTGTGCTACCTTAGGAGGAAGAGCTGCAGAAGACATTGTTTTTGGTGAAATTACCAATGGAGCAGCCGACGACCTCGACAAAGTAACCAAAATGGCTTATGCTATGGTAACCGTTTGGGGAATGAATAAAACAGTAGGAAATATTTCTTTTCAGGAAAATGGAGAGTATAATTTCACTAAGCCTTATTCGGAAGCAACCGCCCAAATTATTGACCAAGAGGTAAAAAACCTTATTGGCGATGCTTACCAGAGAACCCGTGAACTATTATTAGAAAAAAGTACGCAGTTAGAAGCAGTAGCACAAGAGTTGCTCCGTAAAGAGGTGATATTCAGAGAAGACCTTGAAAGACTTATTGGAGTAAGACCTTTTGAAGAAGAACACGAAGTATTGGCAGTGCAGTAACTTATGACTATATTTGTAAATAATACAATCCACAATACTTCTGCTTCAACTTTGGGCGAGTTGATGGCGGAGCTTCAAAAAGATAAGCTTTTAGGGATTGCAGTTGCCTTGAATCAAACAGTAATCCCTCGCTCCGATTGGGAAAACTACAAGCTTAGGGAAAAGGATACAATCATCATCATTACCGCAACGCAAGGCGGCTAAGTGCTGGCTGCCATTGAGTAGTGTACCACAAGCTGTCCTTTTATGTAGAAAGGTAGCTTGTGGGCAATTTTTCTGGGTTAAGCATACCCTTAGCTTAGTTTTTTCCTTAATTTTGTAACTTCAGAAACAATAGTTAAATATATGATAGATTTACTAAAATCAGAAATTGAGCATTTGTGGGATAATAGAGACTTACTGGAAAAGCAGGACGGGCAAGCAAGCATAAAAAAAGTCATAGAAGCGATTGATAAAGGAAAAATCAGAGTGTCCGAACCTACAGAAGAGGGCTGGAAGGTGAATGAGTGGGTAAAAAAGGCGGTAGTGATGTACTTTCCTATCATGCCTATGAATATCATGCAAGAAGGTCCCGAGCAATACTATGACAAAATTCCGCTTAAAACAGGAATGCAGGATTTGGGCATACGCACAGTACCGGGTTCGGTGCTTAGATACGGAGCTTATGTAGCCAAAGGCGTAATTTGTATGCCCTCTTTCATCAATATCGGAGCTTATGTGGATAGTGGCACAATGGTAGACACATGGGCTACGGTCGGGTCCTGCGCACAAATCGGTAAAAATGTTCACCTTAGTGGAGGGGTCGGAATCGGAGGAGTACTCGAACCTCTCCAAGCAAGCCCGGTAATTATTGAAGATGATGCCTTTATTGGTAGTCGTTCGATTGTAGTAGAAGGAGTTAGGGTAGGTAAAGAAGCCGTTTTAGGTGCGAATGTAGTGCTGACAGCTTCTACAAAAATCATTGATGTTACGGGTAATGAACCCGTAGAATGCAAAGGGTTTATACCGGAAAGGAGTGTGGTCATTCCCGGCTCTTATGCAAAAAATTTCCCCGCCGGAATCTTTCATGTATCTTGCGCCCTGATTATCGGAAAAAGAACTGCTAACACAGATAAGAAAACTTCTCTCAATGAGGCATTGAGAACCTTTAATGTTTCGGTATAAAATTGACACTCCCCTCAAAAAGAACTGCCCAAATAAGAGAAATTCCTATTCGGGCAGTTTTAGCAAAGAAAGTATTGATTATTTTTTGGTCAGCGTTACATTCTGAACTACGGTAGTCGTAATCCCTATAATAGTGCTAGAAGATTCATTTTTCCATATTTGAGATTTAGGCTTAGATTCTTCAACCTCATACACTACTGTGGAAGATCCGCTAGTCATTGTCATCTCTTCAGCATCTCCGTTGTAGGACCAAGTGAAGTTAGAGGTTGCCCCTCCCGATTCTACCAATTTCCCGGAGTTATCATCATTAAAGGTGATATCGCCTGTGGTTGTATTAGTGGTAGAGCTTGCACTTCCAATAGTCGTTGTGGTCTTATTGGTATAAGTCCAAACTCCTTTTCCGGAAGGCATTATCTTCTCCGGAGAGCAAGAAGTTACTAATATCATTACTACCATTGAGAACACAAAAACTTGAATTGATTGTAACATTTTCATGAAAAATAGATTTATTGGTTTTACTATGAAGACGTATTGAGTAGGAAAAGTGCTGCAAATAAGACACAAAAAATCCTTCATAAGAATATTATTACCTTATGAAGGATTTTGTTTTTATTTTGCCACCGCATCATGCCGGCTATCCTATTTTAGCATTAGGGGTTTGAAAGGCAAGCAGGGGGACACCAAGGTTTCTCAAGACTTTACCGGTAAGGCTATTTTTAGAATGGACGGAGTTTCGGTTAATCATTGCAAGAAGATTAGTATTACTGTTTTCTACAAACTGCTCAATCCCTGCAAAGACATCGGCATTATCTAAAAAATTATATAAAATTTTGGGATATTTTAAAGAGGCATCTATCGTTTTTTCCAATACATTTAAATAATTATCCGAAGTATTGGTAGAGTTGCTCACGTGAACAAGGGAAAGTCGCGCATCAAAAATCCTAGCAAGCCCGATGAGTTTACTCAATACCTCGTCATTGTAATCTGCAAGGTCTGCGGCATAAGTAATATGCTCAAAATGATTAAACGGGAGCGTTTCGGGAATAATCATAGAGGGAATCACTATTTTAGAAAGCACCTGATTGACGAATGGTCCCCTGATGACACCGGTATTCTCTTTATCGCGCGTCCCCATCATTAACAAATCATAGGATTGGGCTTTCGATTGCTGCACAATTCCGCCTAACGGGGAAGTGTGGATTAGGGTAAATCTAAAATTCACTTTTTGGCTTTCTAATAGACGAATTACCGCAATTGCCTTAGACTTATCTTGTTCTTTGAATCGTTGTAAAAATAGTGCTTTATTTTCTACCGCTTCGGAAGACTCATATACCCATTTCCCAAATTTAAATAGACTACCGTCTGCAAAGAAAATATCCAATATTCCTCCCGATTTAAGGGAGACGGCAATCCCATAATCTAATACATTTCTGTATTCAGACCGAAGATTGAGTGGAAGCAAAATAGAGTTCATATCATTAGTATGGAGTTAAGTATTTGCTGGGTTAAACGAGATTCATTAAAATAGGTTTAGATAAATATTAAAAATATACTTATGACTTTAATATTTACCGCAAATTTTTACTATAATCAATCAATAGCTATCGAAAAAGCTATTTTTTTTTACACAAACTTAATGCCAATCCAAAGCTAAGGCATAGCCTAAAATCCCGTCAAACAAGTATCTCTTTATAAATAACTTTAAGGGTATCTTTGTCAAGAGTATGTGTACCGTTGTAGGACAACGCACGCACCTTGGGGAAACGAGATTTCAACTTCTCCAATTGCTTCAAAGCAGCGGTTGGTGAAATAAACTCATCTTCGTTTCCAATTATAAAATAAAAAGGGGTAGCAGAAAGTTTTTCATCAAGTATCTGTGTGAACTCTTCAGGAATCTCCCCTGCCCACAATACACAAGAAGCCGGCTTTACTTGCCCGTTAGCTATCCATCGCCATAGCGTAGCCACTCCTTGCGAAAATCCCAAAACATGAATACGCGTACTGGGATTTTGTGCCAAAATATGATTCACTAACAAATCAAGATAAACATATTGGTCGCAGATTTCGGACTCCCTATCCTCCTTCGTCATCCACGAAGCCCCGACTTGTCCATAAAATCCCTCCTTATAAAAGCGCGAAAGCCCTTCCGGCGCATAGACACACACCCTGTCAAAAAGCGTAGGGAGAAAAGCAAAATGTCTGATAAAATATTGACTTAACTGACCATATCCATGTAATACGATTAAGGCTTCGGCACTCCCTTGTTTGCCTATGCTAAAAATACGGGCGGTTTTAGGCACTATTAGTGAAAAAACATTTTCCATTATTGAAAACGTAGGGTTAATTCTCCTTTAAGTAGCTTATACATATCCATAAACGTATCGTAAGTAGCCTGACCGCGCTTAGGGCGTACCATTACATTGCTTTGCTTTTTATTGATTATTCTTGCATTTTTATTATCAGACAATTGAAGCATAAGGTATTGTTTCAGAGAATCCTTCAAGGTAGAATCATAAATAGGAAAAGCCACCTCTATTCTTTTATCTAAATTTCTCCTCATCCAATCGGCAGACGAAAGAAATACTTTTTCATCTCCTCCGTGATAAAAATAAAACACCCGTGCATGTTCTAGATAACGACCAATAATACTTCGGACTTGAATATTTTCACTTTGATTTCTCACTTCTGTAATCAAACAACAAATCCCCCTTACAATTAAATCTATACGAACCCCTGCATTTGAGGCTTCATACAGCTTTTCTATCATACCAAAATCATCTAAACTATTGACCTTAGCGATAATCCTTGCAGGTCTCCCTGCTAGGGCTTCTCCAATTTCATAATCAATCAGGTCATAGAAGCCCGCTCGCAGATAATTAGGTGCTACTAATAAATATTTAAATGACGGGATTGCGTGGTCATCTTGAAGGACATGAAGACGTTGCTCCAAAGCAAAGAAAATATAAAAAGCCTCTTCCGTAAGTCGCGAGTCGCTGGTCAGCAGGGCAATATCACAATATAACCCGGCAGTTTTTTCATTGAGATTTCCGGTAGAGAAATAAGCATACCTTTTTTCTTTTTCTTCTTCTTTTCGTGTAATAAGACAGAGTTTCGTATGAACTTTTATCAAAGGAATACTATAAAGCACCTTAATTCCGGCTTTTTCCATTTTTGAAGCCCACAGCAAGTTATCCGCTTCATTAAAGCGCGCCTTAACCTCGATAAATACCGTTACTTTTTTTCCCTTTCCTGCGGCTTTTATTAATGACTGGATAATTTTAGATTCTGAAGCTACGCGATAAAGGGTGATTTTAATATCTGTTACTTGTTTATCCGTTGCGGCATCTTCTAACCAATCTATCACATAATTGAAAGATTGGTAGGGAAAATGAAGTAAAATATCTCTTTCCGATATCACCTTTCGGATATTTTTCCCTTCTAAATCGGGGTGTTTTAAGGGGGGAATAATAGGGAAAGACGGAATTTTATTATCCGGATTAGGAAAAGTCATAAAATCATTCAGAGAATGATACCTTCCGCCGGGGATAAGGTCTAACTCCGTGAGCCGGTATGCCTTTTTAAAAAAATTAAGCATATCTTGGGGCATTCTTATATCATACAAAAATCGCATAGGAAGCCCCCTACTTCTTTTTTCCAATCCCTCTTTTATTTTCTGAACCAGATTCCCCTCAAACTCATCTTCTATATGTAATTCGGCATCTCTAGATATTTTGATAGAATAACACCCAAGAATTTGGAAAGCGGGAAACATATACTTCAATCCAACCCGTAGGACATCTCCCCTGAATAAAACAATATCGTTTTCTCCATCTTTGAACGCAAAAAAACGGGGAACACTTTCGCGAGAAACGCTAATGACCGCATATAAATCCTCTTGCTCCGACTCAATATGAGAAGACCGCAGCCACAAGGCATAATACAACTTACCATCTCTAATATTTGGGCTTGTGTTTGGCTCAAAAAATTGGTAGTCCACAAAGGGCTTTACTTTTTTCAGAAAATAATCCTCTACCTTCTTAGTTTGTTTTGGAGTAAGCTCTTCATTACGACTAAGAAAAATGCCGAGTTTTTTAAGTTCTGGCACAATGTCATTTCGAAAAATCTCACCAAAAAGCAACTGTTGATGCGTTACTTCTTCATGAATCATTTTGAGTATCTTTCTGGGGCTAAAAAATAGCTCATTCCTTGTATCTTTTGACAAAGAATCTAAGCTTCGGAGTGAAGCCACCCGAACTCTAAAAAATTCATCCATATTACTAGAATAGATGGATAAAAATTTAATCTTCTCAATCAGAGGGTTTTCTGTGTCCTCCGCCTCTTGAAGTACGCGGTGATTAAACGCCAGCCAACTTAGTTCACTATTGAAAAAAAGGTTTTGGTATAGTTTCATCTATTTACACACAGTATTATATTTCCCACTGCTTTCTCATATAACAAAGAAACAATTCATTCTGTTTTCTCTTAGTTCAGGTTCAGAGGAGGCTTGATTGTTTATATAGAGGCTTTTTTATCGGGCGTGAGGGTAGAAGGAAGCAAAAGGTATAAAGACTTTTCTCGAACCCCCGCCTTTATCGTTTCACCTGCCTCAATATACTCTCCGTCTATTTGTGCAGCACCTGCTTGTTTTCGTTTTATAATTACTTCGCTACAAGGAATGATTTTAAGGTACGCAGAGTATTGAACAGTGCTATTAAAAAGCATAAAAATCTGTTGAAAAATATGCCAGATTGGGATTTTTTTCATTATAATCAACTCTAACTCTCCATCAGTGAGGCTAGCTTCCGGAGAAATTTTTGCATCGTATCCCCATTGAGTACCATTCATTACCGTTACTGACCATGGTTTGTCTATAGATATTTTTTTTCCGTCTGCATATAATTCCACCTCTAAAATTGGGTAAGAAAAAAACACCTTTGTCGCATAATAAATATAAGGCAAAATACCCCTACGCTTAGAAAAACGAAACAAAGCCACCACCTCTGTATCTGCTCCCACTCCTGCAACATTAATAAATTGGTGATTTTCAAAAAAGCCCGTATCCGCCAAAATACAATGAGGTTTTATGCTTTGCTTGATTGCCAACCGAAAATGGGTAGAAAATCCGAGCGTTCGGGCAAATCCATTTCCAGAACCCATAGGAATAACCCCAAAACCCAATTTAGTACCGATGAGTTTAACTGCAACCGCGTTTGCCGTTCCGTCTCCCCCCACTGCAAAAATACGAGTGATGTTTTCTGAAGCAGCCTGCGCTACCCATTCGTCCAATTTATCAAAATCTAACTTTCTGATTACTACCGCCTCCCCTGCACTATCGTAGCTTTTACTAATTAAGTCTGCAATTTTTTCAAAGCCTTTTTTTTTGATTTTAGCGGAATAAGGATTAATGAGAAATAGGGTTATCATCTTTGTATTAATTTTCATTGCAAAGTTATATATTTTCGATATATATACTAAGTATAGTGCCTAAAAAAACAAAAAGCCCTCCGACAATTCGGAAGGCTTCTCTTTCTTATTAAAAGTAAATTATTTTTTAGCGCCTTCTTTTGCTTTCTCAACGGCTTTGTTAGCACCTTCTTTTGCTTTCTCAACGACTTTGTCAGCACCTTCTTTTGCTTTATCACCCGCTTTGTTTACAGCATCTTTGGCAGCATCTTTCACATCTTTGATTAAGCCTTTAGCTAATGAATCAGCATGAGCAGTTTCAGCTAATTTTTTAGCCTCAGCCTCCTTAGCGGCAGCTACTGAATCATCTTTCATTTTTTGTGCAGCTTGAGCGATTGAATCTTGTCTTGCTTTTTCTTTTGCTTGCTCTTCAGCAGAAGGACCACAAGCGATGAAAGACATAGAAGCTACGATTAATAATGTTGCAAATACCTTTTTCATAAAATTAAAAAAATGTTAAATTCGTTTTCGATTAATTATTAGAATTACGCTGCAAAATTCTAATAACTTTTTTAATTCTCCAAATTTTTACATACTTTTTTTTAAAAAAATTAAAAAAACATTAAAAGACTACCCTTGTATGTAGTTTTTTTCTAATATTTTTCTAATTATTTCTTTTCTAAAAATAAATTTCGATTTTTACGCCCTTAAATATTTATAGCATAGTAGGTGATGAATCAAACAAAATTGGCCGAAATATTCAAGCGTATTAATAACGCGTGGACGTTTAATTTATATATGTGGAAAGAACTTCCGGCGGCTTATTGGTCCGGCGTGAGGCTTGAGTATATAGATTTTCAGCAGTGCATAGTAAAAGTGCCTTATAAGCGTTTTTCTAAAAACCCCTTTGGTTCTACTTATTTTGCTTGTCTTGCAATGGCAGCAGAAATGTCTACAGGAGTTCCGGGTTTGGTGGGGATTCAGGCGGCAGACTCGCCCGTTTCTATGTTGGTTGTAAATCTGGAAGCTCATTTTTCTAAAAAAGCCACTGATATTACCTATTTTACCTGTAAGCAGGTAGAAGCGATTTTTCATACAATTAACGAAGCGATTGCTTCCGGCGAAGGTAAATCTATTAAGGTAGAAAGCATCGGAAAAAATCAAGCCGGCGAAGTAGTTGCTACTTTTTACATTACTTGGTCATTTAAGCGCAAAAGTAGGAATTAACCGCTTTCAAGAAAAACATACAATTGTTAGGAATAAACAGGCACTTGGCTCTTTACTTAAAAGGGGAATCGGGTTCTTTTTTGAGGAAATTAAGGGTCATTCTATCCATGATACTTGGAAAAAGTTTGTTCAGAAAAACAGTAATTTTGCCTATAGGGGTAAGTATAAGGGTGCGCTTTCTTTTAGTAACCGCGCGATAAATGTGGGTAGCACACTCTTCAGAAGACATCATATTTTCCTCTTTTCTGGGAGTTTCGCCCTGGAAGCTGCCGTCCGAAACTAGTGCAGCTTTCCTAATATTAGAAGCGGTATAACCCGGACAAATGGTAAGCACATTCACTCCTCTATCCATAACTTCCGGTCTTAATGCTTCAAGAAAACCCTGAAGCGCGAATTTAGAAGCAGAATATCCCGTCCTTGCAGGCAATCCCCTATAGCCAGCAATAGAGGAAATTCCTACTATACTGCCTTGTGAATGAAGTAAGTGAGGAAGTGCAAAGCGCGTACAATATACTGCCCCCATAAAATTCACGGACATTAACCTTTCTATTACCTCTAATTCGAGGTCTTCAAAAAGTGCGCGCATGGTAATACCTGCATTATTAATCAGTACATCTATCCGATTAAAGGTTACAATCGTTTGCGCTACTAAGTTTTTACAATCTTCTTGTTTAGATACGTCAGCGGCAACGGCAAGTGTCTTGATATTGTAGCGCGAAGCAAGCGCTGCCGCAGTTCCTTTTAACTTATCTATACTCCTTGCAGCCAAAACGATATGACTCCCTTGTGCAGCGAATACTTGGGCGAGTGCTTCTCCTATTCCACTAGAGGCTCCTGTAATAATGATAACTTTATCTTTCATCTTATATTCTATTGGTTACAAATTGGTTGTTGAAAAAAAACTTTTCTTAATCAAGGGAATCTCTCCTACTAATTTGGCAAATTATTTTTACCTTGACACAAAATTATAAGAAAAAAAGTAGTCACTGCTAAACTCCTGCTTGTGGCTACTTTTTAATAAAAGAGGCTTATGAAGTTATTTCGCTTCTTTTTTCTTTGCAGAAAAACAATATCCCGCACCAATACCAAACCAAGGTTTTACAACAGGGTTCTTTCCTCCTACTCCAGACGCACCAAAATAGTTATCCCTGAATGAGGTTACATATACATTAAAAAAGAATCTTTTTTCTGCGGGCTGAAGTTTATATCCAATTACAGGAGCCACTGTATAGCGCGGTGAAGGCTCTTTGTAATAATCCCATCTTCCCATTACCCCTCCTTGAAAATAATGACTTCCTCCACCGGCGTTTAAGCTAAACCCGTGCGGAAATCCATGTGTACCAACACCAAGTTTAAAATCCAAAAATAAGTTTTTAAAACTTGCGGCTACAAAAGAATAGTTTACAGAAGAGTATCCACCGGAACCCATTAATTCAAAGGAAACTACATTTCTATGACGCTTAAATGTTTCTTTTTCGTAGCGTTGCGCCATCAGAGATTGAAATGAAATACCTAATAATAAGACGAATGTAAAAATCGTTTGCTTCATAAATTTATTTTATATAAAAACTAAAAACTAAAAGAAAGCGGACAAAGATAGATATTTATTATATTTCCAAAAAGTATTTTTATTTTTGGGGTAAATTTTAGCGACTTTTTATGGGTAGATTTTTTTTGAGATTGAAGCCTCCTTTTTTGTCTTCTTCCTATATTCTTTTTTTGTTAGGATTTGCAGCAATCTGTAAGCCTCTTTCGTCAATAAGTCAGAATATGCAAGTAGTTATGGAAACAAAAACCTATATACTTCAAAATTATCCGCTCCTAGAAGCGGGTAACTTTCTTTATGTATCCCTTCACAATCAACGCATGTATAGAATTATAGGCTGGGAAATCCAAAACGAATATAGTATTTCGGGTGCGAAGAAAGGAGCTGGTAACCAATCCGGAAGCAATCAAACCCCTACCGGGCTTCATACTGTGGCAGAAAAGTTTGGAGAGGGGGTTCCCTTAGGGGGGATAATGAAGTCCCGAAAATACATAGGAGAAATAGCAGAAATATTTATAGACGAAACCGACGTAGAAACCGACTTCGTAACCACACGGATACTATGGCTGAAAGGTATGGAAAAGGGAATTAATTCCGGAGGAAATGTAGATTCTTATCATCGCTATATTTATATTCACGGTACACCAGAAGAAGGGCTTTTGGGAAAACCCGCTTCTCACGGTTGTATTCGTATGAAAAATGAATCAGTAATTCATCTTTTTTCAGAAACAGAAATCGGTGAAAAGGTACTAATTTTAGACCGCTAACGTTTGTTTTTTTATCAACCTAATTATAATATTTGCCATGAACAAATCTTTTTTTGCGTATTTACTTATTTTTTTGTGCTTACTAACAAAAACTGGAGGAGTAGTAGCCCAGCAAACACCGCTTCTTTTTCCCGAAAAGCCCTTTACCAGAGTCCATTATTACAAGCAACGGGCAGGATTTGAGCAGCCCAAAGCCGAAAACGGGATTTTGCTCTCACCCACAGAGATACAAAAATTGATGAAAATAGTATATGATACGGCTTCATATATCGAGCCGGTATTCAGGTGCTATGACCCAAACGACCTTTTTGTATTCTATAATGATAAGAATAGGGTGGTAGGCAGGATTGAAGTAGCCTTTAAATGCAAAAAAATATCCCCAGACCCTGCTATGCCTTTGGTACAAAAGATAGGAAATGGATTAACGACCCCTGCAATAGATACCTTAGAATTATTATTGAATGGTTTTGCCCAAAGGTTAAAGACAGAGGCACCCGAAGGCTCAATACAAGTATCTCATGTCGTTACGGAAGGGGAACGCTGGGAAACAATAGCCAAACAATATAATACCTCTGTAGATTTAATCGCTGCAATAAACAAAAAAAACACACAGTGGACTCCTTCGCCGGGAGATGAATTGATTATTTATCAGAATTTCATGTATTTTAAGTACCCAGAACTAAATAAGAATTACATGAATGGAGACTTTACCGCCCTGATAACCCCTAAGGCTACTACTAAACCTTTGGAAACGCCTACTAATATTGAGGAAAAACCCGAAGTTACCTCTTCTCAATCCAAGACCGAACCGAAGGAGATTGATGCCACACTAGTAAATGAGGTTTTTCATGTTGTTAAATCTAATGAAACCTTGTACGCCATTTCTAGGGTTTATTGAGTCTCCGTAGATGCTAATAAAAAAGCCAATGAGATGAAAGATAATACCATCAAATTAGGACAAAACTTAAAAATACCCAACATATGAATGTAAAACTAGTGTTGTGGTTTATATTTGTGGTTTTGATGTCTTTGGAAGGAGTAGCCCAACTTAGCTTTCTGGGCGTAGCATTTCATCACGCCAAAGCCTATAAACTTAATTCCGGATACGAACCTCCTACCCCTTACAATGGAATTTTACTTTCTACTTGGCAGGCAAAACAGCTTAATTGGATTATGTCCTCTACGGAGTCTTATGACCTATCAGGGGCGAATCGTCAGGATTGTTCTCTCTATGACAAAGTTATTTTCTATGACGAAAATCATTTTGTAGTGGCTACCCTTTCTTTGGGTCTAGATTGCGGAAAGTTCAAACTGACATCTTCAGTAGGAACAAGGGCGGTAGCCAATCGTTTGAATGAGGGCGGTAGTGATGCACTCTTTGAATTGCTTTCCGAAGCATACGTTAAACTCAACCCTGTCTTACCCAAAAATGTCAAAACCGTAAAGCACACTGTAAAAGAAGGAGACACGTGGGTTAGTATCGCAGAAAAATACCAAACAACGGCGGAGCTAGTTTGGGTAGCAAATAAGAAAATGCCCCAAGAAAAACCGCGAATTGGTATTACAGTAAAAGTGTATCAAGGGTTAAAATATTATTCCTATCCGGGTACTAAGCCCTCCCCTCCCCTCCTCTCCCCCGCGGGAGGTACTTCTACCGAACTTACACATACCGTTGCCCCAAAGGAAACCCTTTATAGTATCTCTAAAAAATACAATGTTTCCGTCGCTTCTATTCAAAAGTTAAATGGATTGGCTGATAATAGTATTAAAATTGGGTTAGTATTGAAAATCCCAAAATAATCCCTCCATTCCCTGAAAATAAAAACTATTAAAAACAAGCGTAGCCCTACAAAAATATCAGGGCTACGCTTTTCAGTTCCTTCGGGGATATTAAAACAATCTATTAATTTCCAGACCTATTTCTGGCTTCTATTTTTTGTTTTTTAGCAGGTGAAATCTGATTATCCTGCGGGGGATTAGAAATTATAGTACCTTGTTCAGAAGTAGTTTGAAAGGTTTGGCTTTCGGATATACTCTCCTGCTTGATTAATGGATATTTTGAATGCCTATTAACCCTTCTATCATGCTCTTTAAGTCTATTTTCTTCGATATTTATTAATTCGTCCCAAGAAGGAGGATTTACTTGAAGAAGCAATAGCTTTGCCATTAAGTTTTCGCACAAAAGCTGGTCTGAAGCAGAGATTCCCTCCATACTTAACTTAGTGGGCAGTTCCGCAAACGTCCTGAACGAATAGAGGATTACATTCACACAAGCCTCTCCCCTAGGAGATTCAAAGGAGAAGTTTTCTTTGTCAATGGAGTAACTTGCAAGGATTGATCTTCTTTGAGCATCGCTAAACTGAGCGTTTGCGCCGAAAGCGACAAGACAAAAAACAAATAATATATAGATATATTTCATGATGATTAAACGATTAAGTATTTACTTTATAAGATAACCCATTAGATTACTTCCATAAAAAGAAGCCCCTCCTGCTCCAAGTGTATATCGAATGGTATAAGTATGAGTACCCGCACCCGGAGTATCAACCCAATTAAGATGAAGGGAGTTATCCGCATTAATAGGAGAATAAGCTGCCACTTCATGTATCTCTACTCCATTTCTATAAAGTCCTAGTGCAAAATATGCGGTTGCTCCTGTCTTAAGGTAATCAGCTTCAGCAAGCAATAGCACTCTGTCCGTAGCCCCTGTTGTAACGACTATAGTCTTTAGCGTTGTAGCACACCCAAAAAGAGAAGTGGTCTGGGAAAATGCCGTTAAGTTCATATCAGGGTTTCCGGAGGTAGCGGTTACTTGCCATAAGGCGAGCGTAGAATTATATATCATAGATACACTCCCTTGTGGATTTAGTACAAGATTAGAGCCGGTTCCTGTACGAATAGCTGCCCCGTTAGTGATAGTCATTGTTTGATTAGTCGTATTGATAAGATTTACAATTTGTCCGTTATTACCCCCAGCAAGAGAATTGATACTAAATGCGCCGCCAGCACCCGTAAGACGGTAATGACTGAACTCAGCAGCAGGGGCACCCAGTGCATTAGCACCTGTGGATACGACAATCGCGTTCCCTTCGCGTAATGCCAAATCGCCATTAATATCCAGCATTGAATTTACTGTAGGGTTAATAAGTGTATTCATAATCCCTACTCGTCCATTGGCAAAAACTGCTGCTGGTGCAAGAGACGCTCCATCAGCGTATAGTGCCGCATCCGGCAAATCTGTTCCCAAAAAAGAATATGCGGGGATTGTACTACCATAACGGGCATATACTCCTACCCCTACCCAGGCAGAGCTGGGGTCTGTGAGCCCAACCACTCCAATTCCATATCCCCAAGCCCCTAGTCCTTGACCGTACCCTTGTACTCCAAGATTAAGATAATCCGCTATGCCTGTACCGGTTTGGGATGCTTGTCCAAGAATTGCAGCCTTATTCGCGTCATCATTGCGAAACCCGTGCAAGCGAGTAGCTGGGTTAGCAGTTCCTATACCTACAAATCCGGTTGTTTGTTTTACACGTAGTCTTTCAATTGTGTTGGTAGAAAGCACTAAATCTTGAGCATCTGTCGTACCTATAAAATTTTCTCCTGCATTGATAGCAGAAGAACCGTAAGTAATAGGTACTGCGGGGTCATTCGTTCCCGTATTGCCAAGCACTTGCCAATCGTTGCTTATAGGAGCCATCCAGCCGGGTACTCCTGCTCCGTTTGTTCCCCAAACTTGATTGGCATTAGCAGGGGTCGTTCCCGTTACTACTCCTGCTTGGTTTAATCCGTTAGTTGCTACGTTTACAGTGGCATTTACTCCTCCTACAATTTGTCCGGTCCCGTTCGTAATCGAAACAGAATTATTTGCTACTCCTGCCACTAAGTCGTTTTTAGTAAGCAGCGTGTTAGGGTCGCGCCAACCAGGAACCCCAAGGGCGTCAGTTGCCCATACATCAGTCACATTGGCCAAGGTAGGACCGGTTACTAACCCGTTTTGGTTTAGTCCATTGGTGGCTACGTCCACCATTGTCCCTGCTCCAATTACCGCACCCGTTCCACCAGTTACCGTTACGCCGGAGGTGGCCGTCGTCAAATCGCCCATGATAGGGGCGGCAGGTAGGCTGACCCAAGTCGGAACACCCGCAACGCTTGTAAGTATCTGACCGGGTGTGCCTATCCCAAGATTTACCCAATCTGTACCATTAAAGTACATTAACGAACCGGGTGTTTCTCCACTAATCGTGATGTCC
>CAUJFT010000200.1 GCA_963169475.1 Bacteroidota bacterium
CTCCCAATCCGGTAATTATGTTACCAAGTTCGTCAAAATGTAATCCTTAACAGGATAAAATATCTTCTTCACTAAGCAGCAGCGGTACTATTCTGTATCGCTGCTTTTTTCGTGCTAAAAAAAGAACTGTAAGAGTAGAAAAATTTATATCATTACAAACTCAACGCCATTCCACTCTTCTGTTTCTATGAGTTTGTGTTTTTTATCTATCATCAATTTAGGGTAGTTTTCTTTAAAAATCAAACCTTTTTATCATCAATTCGTAGAACCCTAATTGGGGCGAAGATTTTTCGCCTTTTTCTTTTAAAGAGATAAAACCACCATTAACCTTGTCGTAAATGGAACAAAATAAACAGTTTGAACAACGCCTAAGTGAATTTAGAAAAAAATATTACGTTAATAAACTTCTTCGAGGCTCACTAATTCTGGCTATACTCACTGGTGCTATGCTATTTGTAGCGTTGATGAGTGAAGGAATTTTTGGATTTGGACCTGAAATACGGACAGGAATTGTTTATGCTATTGGAAGCATCTTTATTGGGGTATTATTAGCAATGGTAATGTATCCTATCACACAATTATTTAGGATTGCTCGTTCCATTTCTGATTTTCAAATTGCTGATATTGTCAAAAACCATTTTCCAGAAATTAATGATAAGCTACTAAATTTACTACAACTCCGAAAGCAGGCAGCCTCTGGAAATGCATTGGTAGCAGCGGCTATCAATCGAAAAGCATCTGAAATAGTACCCGTTCGCCTTAGTTCTGCCATAAATCTTAATCTCAATTTAAAATATCTTAGATGGTTAGCCTTAATAGGACTACTTTTCTTATTTGTTTATTGGGTTAAGCCGGAGCTTCTTTCTTCTGGGTCGTATCGCCTTATTAATTACACCGAGAAATTTATCCCCCCTCCTCCTTTTCAAATAAAAATAAACGGGGTACCAGAAAAAGTAGTAGCGGGTGAGCCGATTAAGTTAACTATTACGGTAGATGGTAAAGAAATTCCCAAGGAGCTATCCATTTTTATCAAAAAAGCAGATGAAAGCGGATTCATTGATTACAATCTTGAAAAAGGAAAGCCAACCGAATTTTCTTATACCTTTTCAGACCTTAAGGAGGATTTTTCTTTTTATGTAGGAAATCCTGAAGTAAAAACAAACGAGTATAAAGTACATGTAATTAAAAGACCCTTTATAAAAAATTTTCGTGTAAAGGTTCAGAACCCTGCTTATACAGGACTAGGAATAGAAGAACTTGAACCCAACATAGGGGACTTCAAAGTACTAAAAGGGGCAGTAGTAACTTGGGAGATGGAAGCACAAGGGGACATTGAAGATGCGTATCTAATTCATAACAATATACCCGCTAAGTTTAGTAACATAAATGCAGAAAAAATGACATATCGCCAGTCTATACTTGGTGATATATTTTATTACCTTTCTCTCACCTCCAAAGAAAAAATCGGAAATATTGACACCATTCGATACCAAATTCAGACCTTGCAAGATAGGTTTCCGTCTATTTATGTAAACTCTCCTAATAGTGAATTTGTCGTAGATTTGGATCCTACTCTCCCTTTGGGGTTGGATATTGGAGATGATTATGGCTTCTCTAAGATGACCTTATTTTATAGAACTACAAAATCTGGAGGTACATCTGCCGTAAGCCCCTCTTATAGTTCTTATCCTCTTTCGCTTAATCCTAGGTCCTTACTTCAAACGCTAAACTATACCCTTGACCTTACACAACTTGGGCTAAGAGAGGGCGATGAAATGGAATATTATGTAGAGGTATGGGACAATGATGGGGTTTCGGGGAATAAGTCTAGCAAAAGTGCCATTTTCAAGGTGAAGCATCCTACATTAGATGCTAAGTATGATGAAGTTACCGAAAAACAGGAATCCGTAAAGGAGGACCTCAATAAGCTCAAACAAGAAGCCGACCAAATGATAGAGGAATACAAAAAGATGCAGGAAAAACTCCTCGACCAAAAACGGCTTTCATTTGATGATAAAAAGCAAACTCAAAGTATGCTCAAACAACATCAACAAATGATGGAGCAAATGCAGGATATTCGTCAAAAAATGGAGCAAGCGAAGGAGGAGTTGCAGAATAATCAAATGATTTCGGAGGAAACACTTAAAAAATATGAGGAGCTGAATAAACTTGTAGAGGAAATGAAGAATCCTGAATTGGAAAAATTCATAAAGGAAATGCAAGAAAAACTTGAAACCCTTACTCCGGAACAAATTAAAAATAAAATGGAGAACCTCCAGATGAAGGAAGAAGAAATGCAAAAAAGCATTGAACGGACGATGGAGTTATTGAAACAATTGGAGGTACAGCAGAAAATAGATGAGATTAAGAACAAATTGGATAATCTCAAAACAAAACAAGATTTACTCAATGATAAAATGCAGAAGGCTCAATCTCCACAAGAGATGAAACAATTGGAGCAGGCTCAAAATGAGCTGAATAAGCAAATGGAGGGTATCGAAAAAGACTTGCAAGAGCTGGCAGAAAAGAAAGAAAAAACCGGTACGCCGGATAAAGACCTCATGAACGAATTGAAGAAAGACGCTAAGGATACAGAAGGAGAAATGGAAAATGCTTCCGAAGAAATGGAAAAATCGGCAGGAGAGCAACAATCTGGCGACTCTCAAAAGTCAGAACAGTCAAAACAAGGTGCTTCCAAAAAACAGAAAAGTGCCTCTAAAAAAATGAAGGAAATGTCTGACAAATTGAGTTCTATGCAGATGAAATCTCAAGAAAGTCAAGATGAGCAAAATTTAGAACAACTCCGACAATTACTAGAAAACCTGCTCCGACTATCTTTTAGCCAAGAAGACCTCCGTAATGAAACACAAGCCCTTAAATTTAATGACCCTGCCCTAAAAGATAAAAGTCAAACGCAGAAAAAACTTCAAGACGACATGAAACTCGTCAGGGATAGCCTAGATGCACTTGCCAAAAAAGTAGTACAGATTAAGCAATTTGTGATGGATGAAAGTACAAAAATCACAGAATCTATGAAAAACTCTCAAACCCATTTCCGGAATAAAAATATCCCTATGACCACCCAGCAACAACATCTTGCTATGACGAGTATTAATAATCTAGCAAATATGCTTTCAGAAGTAATGAAGCAGATTCAGCAGCAAATGAAAAGCAATCAGAATAGCCAGGGGCAAGGAATGTGTCAAAAACCGGGCAATAAAAAAGGGAATAATCCGGGTATGCAGCAAATGGGGCAAAAACAAGGGCAGCTTAATGGAATGATGCAGCAGATGATGAACGGAGGAAATATGGATCCTAACAAATTAGCAGAAATGGCTGCCCAACAAGAGGCTATCCGAAAACAACTGAAAGAAATGCATGAAAAAATCAAGGGCGAAGAGGGGTCTGGCGGAATGCTCGGAGACATGGAAAAAGTAATGGAGCAGATGAAGGAGACTGAAACAGAGCTTGTAAATAAGCAGCTTACCGCCGAAACGATGATGCGCCAACAACAGATTCTTTCGCGTCTCCTGCAAGCAGATAAATCGGTGAGAGAAAGGGAGCTAGACGAGAAAAGAGAGTCCAACACCGGTAGAGAGTTAGACCATAAAGCTCCTGAACAACTTTCTAAAGAAGAGTATAAAAATAAAATAAGGCAGGAATTACTTAAAACTAACAAAATGGAGTATTCCGGTGATTTTATTTATCTCATCGAACAATATTTTAAAAAAATAGAAGGAAACCGATAGCTTATCGGAAATTCTTTCTAAATAATAAACTCACTTTTTCTGTCATCGTATAAGTAATAAAGAAATGAGAATGCAGGCACCTACTTCTAAATCCGATAGTTTTATGACACACTCAGAATTTGAATTGGAGAGTAATCCAAATGCAATAAACGAGGTTGAAAATATTATTGACGAATTCAATCGTAAGCTCAAATTTAAAGAAGATGTTTTTGGTAATATAATGGTAGCGGTTACCGAAGCCGTTAATAACGCAATTTATCACGGTAACGCGGGAAACCAACAAAAAAAGGTACACCTTTGTTTCGATTTATCTAGCTCCTATAAACTCATTGTTAAGGTGAGAGATGAGGGCCCTGGTTTTGATATAGATAACCTCCCTGACCCAACCGCTCCCGAAAATATAGATAAGCCTGGGGGCAGAGGAGTTTTTTTAATGAGACATTTATCCGATGACCTTTTTTTTAATAAAGAAGGTAGAGAAGCGGTAATGACCTTTAACATATAGTTCTCCTCAAATTACCTCAATCTTGTTTTTTCGTGTTTTGGGATATACATAAATCAGGCAGAAGACACGCTTCTGTAGGGTTTTTTTGTCTTGCTGTTAGTTATTGACGAAAAATAGAACAAAATCAATTGGATTTGCTTACGTTTTTTATATCACACTTTTTCTCTCGCCATATATGAAGGTATCCTCTATTGCTCCGCGTATTCATTTCTATAGTGAAGGCACTTCGTTTGTTCTTCCCTATAAAGCCAAAGTTAGGGCTTGGCTAGCAGGGCTTCTAATAGAAGCTGGCTATAAGCTCATAGCGTTAAACTATATATTTGTTACAGACAAAATTATTTTAACGCTAAATAAAAAACGCCTAAATCATAATTTTTATACTGATATTATCACATTTCCCTATCATGAAGCAGGAGACCTAAATCTCCATGCAGATATTTATATTAGTATAGAAAGAGTGCTTGAAAATGCCGAAATGCTGAACGTTTCTCCCATAGATGAGCTTCACCGAGTGATGATTCATGGAATCCTACACATGACAGGATATGATGACCATTCGGAGGAGGATATTCTGGAAATGCGAGAGGCGGAGAACAAAGCCCTTGCCGGAAGAGGATATTAAATAGACGGCGGACTCCTCTCTTTTTGTGGTCATTTCTCTTAAATTGTTTTAAAAAAGTGTACCTTTGTCCCGTGGTTTGAATCCTCTTTGATTCAATATAAGCCGCTTATTTTTTTGTAAAAATGAACTTACTTTCAGCCGAAAATATTAGCAAAAACTACGGAGAGAAAACTCTTTTCAGCAACATAACATTGGGCGTAAATCAGGGAGAAAGAATAGCCTTTATCGGCATTAATGGCGCAGGAAAATCTACGTTATTAAAAATATTATCTGGGGAAGAAAACCCCGATGACGGCATTGTATCTGTTCGTAAGGGGATAAAAATTGGATTTCTGGGACAAAACCCGCGTTTTGATGAGGAGGCAAGTGTTTTTGAAAATGTGTTTTCTGCGAATCACCCCTTGATGAGCCTGATCAGAGAATACGAACTCCATCACCAAAAAAAGCAACATACAGCCCAAGAAGAAGCCCGCGCCCTAGAATTAGTTGCACAAATGACCGCCCTTCACGCTTGGGAGTATGAGCAGCGCACTAAGGAAATTATCTCCCGAATGGGTATTGAGCCTTGGATTCATCAACCCCTTCGACTACTCTCTGGCGGACAGCGAAAAAGAGTGGCAATGGCAAGAGTCCTTATGGATGAGCCTGATGTGCTTATTCTTGACGAACCTACCAATCATTTAGACCTTGAAACGGTAGAATGGCTTGAAAACCTAATTCTCGACCGCTTCCCAACGGTGTTATTGGTAACGCATGACCGCTATTTTTTAGATAGCCTTACGAATCATATTGTAGAACTTGCGCATGGAGAAGTCTTTAAATACAAAGGAAACTATGCCTATTATTTAGAGAAAAAAGCAGAAAGAGAAGATATTCGCAATGCAGAAATTGATAAAGCGCGCAACCTTATGCGTAAAGAATTAGAATGGATTCGGAGGCAACCCAAGGCGCGGGGGACTAAGGCAAAGTATAGGGTAGATGCGTTTGAGGTGCTTCAAGACAAAGCCCGCCGCCAAACTGTGGATAATCAATTAGCACTTAATATCA
>CAUJFT010000201.1 GCA_963169475.1 Bacteroidota bacterium
GCATCAGCGAAAGGCATATCTGTGCCAGATGCAAGAATAATTTCGCCCTTTTCAGCATAACCTCTATCTTTCAAGTATTGGTTTCCCCACTTTACTTGATAAGGGGAAATATTCAGCCCTATCATTTTCTTTATCGGGTAATTTTCTATACAGTATCCTATATTTGTACCAAACCCACAACCCACTTCTAATACTAATTGGTATTCTACCCCAAACTTTGCGCCTTCATTGACTAACTCAAACAAAGCGAGGTTTGCTTGATGGATAGAATAATCCGAATACTTGGAGGCTTCCGCCCAATAACCCATATTAATAGCCGGCGTATTGGTTTTCTTGTCTTTAGATAAGCCCCTATCTCCTAATATATCATATATCCGAACGGTAGTATTCCCTTTTGAAAAAAGAAATTTTAGGGCTTTGGAAATGGCGGTAAACATAGGCGATAAATGCTTGTAAGTAGTATAAAGTAAATAATATTGGGTTTGAAAATTGGTAACTATTTAGGTATTTGCCCACAGATAATTTTTGCCGTTGAGGATATTGCATAATTGTAGGAAAATTGCAAGTGATTGACAATAAAAAATCTAAAGCTAATGACTAATTTATTCATATATGACAAGCCCATATTCCAAAGTAGGTATTTATTTTCATCGAATAGGCGGCGGTCTAAACCCGAAAGCACATATCGTATTGTGCTATAAGACGGGAGTCTCTGATAAATAAGCCGATAAGGAGCGATACGTGATTGTTTTTCGCGTAAAGATACATACTTTCACAGTATGCTTAGTCTGTTGCTACCAACGATAAACTTCTTATTTGACTTTAAAAGCCTCTCCTTTACCCCTCATTGCAAACTCATTTTATCTTAGTACAAACACTTAATTTTGAGGCGGATTCGCGCCTCCAAGCATTAGCCTCATAGACATTATGGTCTCCTTTTGGGTAGAGGCAATTTCGGATAGTTTTTTATTGTGGTCTAACAATTGCTGAATTAGCGTTTGTTGGTCACGGATAATTGCCTCATACTCACCGAGTTTTTTTAGCAGTTCTTGATATGTTAATTCTTCCATTTAAAATTAATTAAGTATTTCGTTCTTCTTATAGCGGAGGATTATCCGCAAATCTACCATTTTTTAGCAACTGTGCCAATAGGGGTTCAATATTTTTATCAAAATAAAGTCCATATTTTTCGGCTTTATCCAAATACTCTGCGGCAGAAATTGTATCCCCGTTTTGATGTTTGTAGTAAGCTGTATAAAAATAAGCGACTGCCTGCTCATAATTTCTACTCAATGAATTGGGTATATTATTTAGCTGTACTTCAATATTATTATCGCTACTTGCCAGAAAACTCATTACATGATAATACATCTTCTGGTATTCATGAAAGCGGCTATCTTCTTCTTTTATTTCAAGACTTTTAAAAGGTATTTTGATTTTTTCGCTTTGCTCTTCTTCGTATTTTTTGGCACTTTTAATCCACACTTCGCGCCCAGCTCTTATTCTTTGGTGCTGGGTATGATTGAGGGATAACCCATATAAAAACGGGGTAGCTTCCGATTCATCGCTAAGGGGAAAAAGGCTCTGCGCATGGTAGGGCTTTCCGTCTTTCTCGAAAGTAGTAACCGCAAGCATTCTGCTATCCAGATACACTTCTGCTACGCCTTTATACACTCCGCTTGAGCTACTTTTAAAATATACCTCTCCTGTTTTTGTGATTCGTACCGGGTTCACCTCAATACAATTATGCACTCCCAACCGGAAAGAAAGATAATCCCCATAAACTACCTGAATATCTTTGGAGGAGGAAAAACTTTTGGGTAAAATACCTGCACGTTTAAAGAAATGGTAGGTTGGAATATAGTTTCTATTGTGTTCCCCCAAAAAGAAAGAAATTAAGTCAGGGTTACGCTGATTTAGGGCTTCGAGGTCTTTATTAAAATCATAGAAATGAGGAGTTGATGCATCTGCATTTTCCGGAGGTAGTCTATTAAGCAGTACCTTTCCGGCAATGGGATTATTATTGGCAAACTTCCTTCCGAAAAAAACCCCCTCCATCGTTTCTTTTCCATTCTGTTTGATAATATCCCCTCTTAAAATCAGTTCAAACCGATAATCCTTATAGTTTTCTTCATAATCAAACGAAATCCTAATGATATGATTCTGGAGGACAGTTTTCACTATACCCCTAATCGCCTCTCCTCCCCTGACAGATTTATAGGTTGCCTCTCCATTTTCTTGAATCGTTATGATATTTTTAATAATCTTTCCTTGATGATGATTTTCGGGGACAGGGTCTATATAAAACTCTTCATACGTTCCTGCCCATACCTTATAATTCGTTTTATTATTTGAATATAGGCTGTTGGTCAAATCCTTAAATAAAATATGAGGGTCATCTGCAAATTTATCCTGTCCTTGTCCCGTAAAAAAGGGAAATAAATCTGGCTCTTTTTCAAAAAACTTATTTACTTCGTCCTTGGTCTTATATCTTTTGAGGGTGTATTTTACATTCTCGTCCATGGTAGATATTTTCCTGAAGTAAATTCTACCAGCAGCAGGGATA
>CAUJFT010000202.1 GCA_963169475.1 Bacteroidota bacterium
ACCCGCATTAAGCATTAGTCTCTGTTGTTTTTATAAAGTTGCGTTTATGCTTTTTCGATAACTAAACCAAAAGCCATCTGAACAATATATTTTTGTTGTGCGACGTGTTGTTTAGGAAATCCTGTTGCAGGACTGGAGCTAGGCTTGCGGCATATCGGTTCGATTTTAATCTCACTAAGCATTCGCAAAATAAAGCTCCATGCTCCCATATTCCTAGGTTCTTCTTGTACCCAAAAATAAGAAGCATTGGAGTAGCGTGCTACGACTTCTCTTAATTGATGGATAGGCAAAGGATATAGTTGCTCTAAACGAACTATGGCAATATCTGTACGTTTATCTGCTTGCTGTTGTTCCAGCAAGTCATAATAGATTTTTCCGGAACAGAAAAGCACCCTTGTTACCGCCTCTGGATTTACATAGGAGTCGTCAATAACCTCCATAAAGCCACCCGTAGTAAAATCCTCTATACCACTTACACAAGCCGGATAGCGGAGTAGTTTTTTCGGTGAAAATACTACTAAGGGGAGGCGGAACTCTCTATGGAGCTGACGGCGAAGCGCGTGGAAGAAGTTTGCGGGGGTAGTAATATTACAGACTTGTATATTTTTATTTGCGCAGGACTCAAGGTATCTTTCGATTCGGGCTGAGCTATGCTCCGGACCTTGCCCTTCGTATCCGTGGGGTAATAGTTGAACAAGTCCGCTCATACGCTGCCATTTCGTTTCGGCACTAGAAATATATTGGTCCATAATGATTTGAGCACCATTTGCGAAGTCTCCAAACTGCGCTTCCCAAATGACAAGTTGATTCGGGTGTCCTAATGAATACCCGTATTCAAACCCTAGTACTCCATATTCTGAAAGCAAAGAATTAAAAACCTTAAAGGTTGCTTGACCTTCTTCGAGATGATTTAGCGGGATATGTTCTTGTTCGGTATCTTCTGCAAAAATACAAGCATGACGATGCGAGAAGGTACCCCGCTTTACATCTTGCCCGCTTAGCCGGATAGGGAATCCTTCTGTAAGTAATGTTGCATAGGCAAGAAGCTCTCCAAGTGCCCAATCTAACCTATTTTCTTTGACGAATTTTAAGCGGTCATCAAAGAGCTTGCGGAGTTTAACATTGGCATTAAATCCTTCTGGGATTTGATGAAGTTTTTCGGCAAGATAAAGGAGTTTTTCCTTACTCACCCCTGTAGGTACAATATTACCCGAGAAGTCTTCGGGTTTTACCCTTCTGATTCCGGACCATATTCCCTTAAAGTACAGCATTCCCTCTACCGATTTTTTTTGCAAAGCATCTTCTAGTTCCCTTTGGAGCAAGGACTTGAAGGATTTTTCCATTTGCTTTGCCATTTCGGCAACCCCCTCTTCTCCCGAGTTTTTTAGCTTTTCGATATAGACTTGAGCGGGATTGGGGTGTTCCTTGATTGCTTTATAGAGTAAGGGTTGCGTAAATAAAGGTTCATCGCCCTCATTATGCCCTCTTAGGCGATAGCACAAAATCTCAACAAAGACATCTCGCTGAAATTTCTGACGAAACGCTACGGCTAACTCTACGGCAAGTACGAGTGCCTCCGAATCATCTCCATTTACGTGAAATACGGGTGAAAGTGTTGTTTTTGCAATATCTGTACAATAGGTACTAGAACGCGCATCGCGGTTATTAGTAGTAAACCCCACTTGGTTATTGATAATCAAGTGAATCGTACCACCCGTTTTATACCCCTCTAATAAGGACATTTGAATCACTTCATAAACGATTCCTTGACCCGCAATTGCAGCATCTCCATGTATGAGTATTGGGACAAGTTTAGTAAAATCTTTATATTTTCTATCAATTTTAGACCTCGACACTCCCTCCAAAACAGGGCTAACCGTTTCAAGGTGAGAGGGGTTCGGCATCAAACTAAGGTGTACCTCTTTTCCGAAGGCAGTTTTTACATTACTTGAATGCCCCATGTGATACTTCACATCTCCGGCAAATTCGGTTACTGTCATTCCATCAATGACAACCTTTCCTCCGCTTTCTAAGCCCTCAAACTCTCCAAAAATCTCATCATATTCTTTATGGAGTATATTTGCGAGTACATTTAGCCTTCCGCGGTGCGCCATTCCAATAACAAACTCATCTACCCCAAGCTCTGCTCCTTTTTCGATAACGGCATCTAATCCGGGTATTAAGGCTTCGGCACCTTCTAAGGAGAATCGTTTTTGCCCCACAAACTTAGAATGAAGAAAGCCTTCAAAGGCAACCCCTTCGATAAGTTTCCCCAAAATCCTTTTTCTTTTTTCTAAATCAAATCGGGGAATATTTCTGTCTTTTTCTATCACAGAGCGAAGCCAATTTTGCATCTGGGGTTCTCTAACATACATATATTCTACCCCAATGTGTCCGCAATAAGTCTCTTTCAGCATACTGACAATGTCTTTCAGTTTTGCCTTTCCAAGCCCGACCTCTTCTCCTGCTTGAAACTCTTTTTCGAGGTCAGCTTCCGTCAATCCAAATTGTTCGATACTGATATCCGGATAATGCCTCCTTCTATGTCTTATCGGATTGGTATCTGAAAAAAGATGTCCCCGTTGGCGGTAGCCATTTATTAAATTAATAACGTTAAACTCCAAGGAGGAATAGGTCTTTGCTTCGGAGTGGGTATTTATTTCGCCCTCAAACTGTGTTTGTCCGAAGTCATACCCTTCAAAAAACCTTCTCCAATCTGAAGGTATAGATTCCGGGCTGTTTTTAAAGTCATGGTATAACTGCTCTATAAACCCGGGGGTTGTATTGCTTAAAAAATCAAATGACGACATGGCACATTAATTAGAATCAAAAAATAGCTTTTAAATATACTTTTTATTTTTCGGATATGTTAGTGTAAAAAAAGAAACACCTTTGTTCGCAAAATTACAACAAAATAACCGAATTTTTAAAAATCCGGTTATTTTTTACATTTTAGAAGATACGTCTGCTAACCTTTGCATTAATCAGCGTTTTCTTCTGTTTTTTTTCGGGAAGCTCGTTGTTTTTTGGGTGCAGGAGCCTCTTCTACAGGCTCTTCCTTTTTTTCTTCTTCCTCTTCGTCATCTTCTTCCTCATCGTCATCTTCTTCCTCTTCAATTAGGAAATCGTCGTCCCAAAAATCACTATCCTCTTCAAATGCAAAATCGAGGTCGTAATCTTCTTCCGTTTGTATCGTTATGACGATGCTCTTTTTTCCATACAATGCTTTCACTGCATTCAGCCATTTTTTGTTGAGTTTTTTGGCTTTCAATACAAATTTTGTTCTCATAATATCATTTAAATTTTAAGATTCTTGGTTTGTAATTAGATAACTATCTTTGTACGGGAATGTTTTCCGCCTTATATTGTTCTTCAATAGGGGAGAGATGTGTTGAGCGTACTATTTCTTCATAAATGGTCCATTCTGTCGGGGTAGCTTCCCTATTTTTTAGTTCCATTCTGACCAAAATTCCTGACTCAAACTCTCGTCCGGGATTGAGGTAGGTAACATATTCATAATACTTCCGCTCTACATAGGCAAGCCTTCCAAATGCGGCGTAATCCGAATGTGTTACTTCAATAGGCAGAAATTTAGCTTTCTGGTTGTTTTTACTGAATTTATTCATATCGTACTCAATATCTGCCAAGGTATTTTCATCTATTTTTTTATATACAGTAACCTTAATTAATGCGCCTCCGGATTTAAAGGATTTAGTATTTTGGTAAAATAGGGCAGCAGCATAATAATCTGGTGCTTTTACCAAGTCTCCCACCCAATTATGTGGCTCTTTAACTCCTAAGTAAACCTTGCTTTCAGGAAGCTTAATTTCCAAATAGTTTCCTGATTCCACTCCAGAAACTTTACTTAATGCCAATTGAGCAAAAAGCATTGACTGAAAAGGGCAGACAAGCAAAACTATTACTATTATCGTGCTATAAAGATGTTTCATATTTATGGTCGTGAACAAGAATAATAAACAAAGATAGGGGGGGAGATACACAAAGAGAAAGCCCTGTGCATAGGAGAAATATCAATTCCCCATATCGGAGAGGAATTTAATTCTGACTAGACGGATAACTTCCATTGTATAATCTAAGCCCAATTTTTTTTCGGCATCTTCGAAGGAGTCAGTTTTTGCAGTCATGAAATAATCCATGACTTCGTCCACTTGCTCTTCGTCTATGAGGTCTTCGATGAAATAATCAATATCGATTTTGGTTCCGGAATGAACGATTTGCTCTACGTTTTCGAGTACTTCCTCAAAGGATATTCCCTTGATTTCGGCGATTTCGTCTAAGGGAGTTCTGCGGTCTATGTGATTAAGAATAAATATTTTCAGCATAGATTTTTTTGCAGTAGAGCGAACAATGATGTCGTTAGACCTTTCGATTTCATTGTCTATTACGTATTCCTTAATCAGCTTGATAAAGGGCGCGCCAAATTTAGCAGCCTTTCCCTGTCCTACTCCGGTGATATTCTGAAGTTCGGGCATTGTGATAGGATACTTAGTAGCCATATCAATCAGGGAAGGATCAGAGAAAACTACGTAAGGAGGAACTTTCTTTTCCGAAGCGACTGTTCTTACAAGTGCCTTGAGTTTGTCAAACAAAATCTCGTCATAGGTATTATATTCCTCATAATCTCCGTCATCGCCTTTGTGTCCAATCTCCATATTTTTATGGACGTATAGTTGAATGGGATAAGGGGCATTCAAAAACTCTTTACCCTTTTCGCTCAATTTGATTATTCCGTAATCTGTAATATCTTTTACTAAGTAATTGCCCACAATCAACTGATTATACAGTGTCTTCCACGCTTTTTCTTCCATCATGCCGTTCCCCTTCCCATAAACCGGAATCTTATCATGTTCAGAAATAGTAACTTGCTGATTGGGTATCCCCAATAAAATATTTACAAGGTGTATCACTCCTGTTCTTTCGTCTGTCTGTTGGACGGCTTGGAGTGCATAGGTGGTTGCGGTTTCGGCATCAAACATCTCCTTAGGTGTACGACAATTATCGCACATTCCACGGCATACATCTTCCTCTACTTCTTTGGTCTCTCCAAAATAATGGAGCATCGTTTTGCGGCGACAGGTTCCGGATTCACAAAACGAAGCCATTTCGTACAATAGTAATCTCCCCGCTTCACGTTCACTTACGGACTTGTCCTTCATGAACTTTTCGAGTTTCATTATATCATTGAAGTCATAAAAAAGCACACAAACCCCTTCTAACCCATCTCTTCCGCCTCTTCCTGTTTCCTGATAATACCCCTCTATGCTTTTGGGAACATCATAATGAATCACAAATCTTACATCTGGCTTATCTATTCCCATTCCAAAGGCAATCGTAGCAACTACTACGTGAATATCCTCATTGAGAAACATATCCTGATGTTTACTTCGGGTAAGAGGGTCTAACCCAGCGTGGTACGGGACTGCTTTGATTCCATTTACATTGAGTACCTCTGCGATTTCTTCTACCTTTCTTCTGCTAAGACAATATATGATTCCGGATTTGTACATGTGTCCTTTTATAAAGGTAATGATTTCCGGAAAAGGATTGATTTTGAAGCGAATTTCGTAGTATAAGTTTGGGCGATTAAAACTTGTTATAAAGATATTTGCATCTTCTATTTTTAAATTCTGAATGATGTCAAGTCTTACTTTAGGTGTCGCGGTTGCGGTAAGGGCAATCACAGGAACATGCGGCAAATGATTGATAATTTCTCTTATTCTGCGGTACTCCGGACGGAAATCATGCCCCCATTCGGAGATACAATGCGCTTCGTCCACCGCAACAAAGGAAATTTGGCATTGTTTAAGAAAGCCCACAAACTCCTCTCGAACCAAAGATTCGGGAGCAACATATAGCAACTTCATCGTACCATCTATGACCTTGCTCCTTGTCATCTCCTGCTCTCCTCTACTCATGCTACTATTTAGAAATCCGGCTTCGATTCCAAGTGCCTGCATTTGGTCCACCTGATTTTTCATTAAGGCGATAAGCGGGGAAACCACCAACGCCGTTCCTTCCATAATTAAAGAAGGAAGCTGATAACAAAGAGATTTTCCAGCTCCCGTAGGCATAATTACAAAGGTGTCTCGCTTTGCTAAAAGATTATTGATAACCTCTTCCTGTCTCCCTCTAAAATGGTCATACCCAAAATATTTTTTTAGGACTTCCTGAATTGATATTTCTGTAACCACAATTTTTTATTTTATATTGATTAAAATATAGCTATCTAATTTACAATTACTTATAATTTATTTCATTCATACTTTCTCGATTTTGTAACGCTAAAACTGATGGAGTTATAGAAAGTTGTAAATTACGGACTGAATTTACAACCAATTTTTATAATTCCAATAATTTTTACAAAAAATTGTGATATTTTTGATATTTTTATATTGGTAGTTTAGACTCAAAAATAAATGCAGTTCATAAGTACAGAAAAAGGGAGGTTATTTTTCAAGGAAAAAGAACAAGTACTCTTTCCTCTAATTTATATCAATAACCTTAACCTCGAGTAGTGCCTATTTATTCTAAGGCAAGCACACTATAATGAAATGTATGCCTTTTTTATTAGGAATTAAAGGTGGGTAAAAAAAACATCTCAATACTGGGTTGCATAGTATCTGATATTTCGCTTTATCTCAACATGACGGAGGCGGATTAATTTCTCTTATAGTTCCGATAATTTTAAAATGCGGTTCCCTCTATGGTCTTTCGTATAAAAAGTACTACCTTTGCAGAAATTTTGACAACTCTCTAAGTTCATTAATTATGAGAAAAAAAATAGCAGCAGGAAATTGGAAAATGAATCTTGACCTTACTCAAGCTCAAACCTTAGTTAGTGAATTGGTTCAGATGCTTGAAGATGAATATAATGGAAGTGCAGAGGTAGTTCTCGCCCCTTCTTATCCTTTTTTGTACCCGATACATCATCTTATAAAAAGCTATTCTCGTTTTTATTTGGCTTCACAGAATATGTATCAGAAAGAAAGTGGAGCTTATACGGGAGAATGTAGCCCTATGATGCTTAAATCAGCGGGGGTAACGCATTGTATCATAGGGCATTCCGAAAGACGGCAATATTTTGGGGAAAATCATGAGCAATTGCTTGCAAAGGTTAGTCTTTGTATCAAGTCTGGCATTATCCCTATATATTGTGTTGGAGAAACGCTTTCGGAAAGGGAAAGTGAAAGGACATTTGAGGTTATTTCTGACCAATTGGTTCATAGTGTATTTCCTATAGAGGGAGAAGATTTTTCAAAAATCATTCTTGCCTATGAACCGGTATGGGCAATAGGCACAGGAAAGACCGCTTCGCCGGCACAAGCGCAAGCAGTTCATGCTTATATTCGTCAGTTGATTCGTACAAAGTACGGAGAGGAGATAGCAGAAAACACTTCTATCTTATACGGAGGAAGTGTCAATGCTGCTAATGCCGCAGACCTTTTCTCTCAACCCGATATAGACGGAGGATTAGTAGGAGGTGCAAGTCTTAAATCCAGAGAGTTTACAGAGATTGTAAAAGCCTTACCTTAATTAGTTTATGAAAATTTGGCATCAACTTATTTCGCTTGAGCTTCTGAATCAATTCGGGTCTGTCAAGATGATGGCGCATCTGGGTATAGAGTTCACGGATATTGGAGAGGATTATCTTGCTGCAAAGATGCCGGTGGACCATCGTACTCAGCAACCCATGGGCTTATTACATGGTGGTGCTTCGGTAGTCCTTGCCGAAACACTTGGAAGTACCGCCGCAAACTTGTGTCTTAACCCCTCAACCCACTATGCACTTGGATTAGAAATCAATGCAAGCCATATTAGGTCGGTAAAAACGGGTTATGTGTATGGTATTACGCGTCCGATTCGTCTTGGGAAGTCCACACATCTATGGAATATAGAAATTAAGGATGACGAATCTAACCTTGTCTGCCTAAGCAAAATCATACTATCCGTGAGGGTGCGGTGAAAAGAATTATCCTCTACAAAAACATAAGTTTCCGAAACATTTTAATGTTTTTTTGGTTTGGGAGTTAAAAGAAATTTATAATTCTTCTGTAAAAGATATGGCGATTACGATAACTAGTGAATGTATTAACTGCGGAGCTTGTGAACCGGAGTGTCCCAATAATGCAATTTATGAACCTGCTGTAAAATGGAAATTTAAAGA
>CAUJFT010000203.1 GCA_963169475.1 Bacteroidota bacterium
GCACTTCACGGTTCAAACTTGCACAGGTAATGTGGTAGGTCTTGTTCGTTTGGATACTCCTGACCCGGGTTTACTTGATGATACAGAAATGGATACTGATATAATGACAGATGTTACACTTTCTATTTATCCTAATCCCAATCATGGGGCGTTTACTATTTCGGCAAACCTTACAGATGCCTCTGTGCTTGTGGAGGTAGTGAACATGTTAGGTCAGGTGATATATACCCAAAATGTAGCTACTGAAAACGGAGTATTAAACCACGAAATTAAGCTATCCGAGGGAAATACACTTGGTACTTACTTAGTGAGAGTAGCCTCTTCTCATGGGGTCTTTATTTCTAAGTTCGTTAAGTTCTAATTATTAATTTTGTATAGGTGAATTTTGAAAGAGGCTGAACCTTTTTGGGCAGCCTCTTTTGTTTTCATTTAGACTTAGTCATGAATAGGGTAAAAATAATTCAATTTATTTACCATGGGATTATCTATCTTTTGCACTACTCAATATTTTTATGATAATCAATAAGGGGAGGGATATAAATGAGTGGATATTTTCCTAAACAATTGATTATTAGGTATGCGTGAGTAAAAATATAAGAAAATAATTATTAGTTAGAATCTTGATTATTAAGTAATTAATTTTATTATTTACTACTTACTTTAACTATTTACTGCTTATATAATTAAAAAACATCATTTAATTTGCGATGTCGCCCAATCAAGTTCTCTGTTCTGCCATGTTGAGCAAGTGAAACCTCACAGAACAAAAGCCCAAGTTCACCCCTACGAAGTCCGGCTTCTCCTTACCCATGAGAAAGACATATCAGGTAACGTACTCTCTTTTGTTGATTACTTTCTCATCGTATTAGACAAAAGAAGAGTGGCTAATGTCTTTTTTTCACAAGAGAAGACTCCCTTGTTTTTTTACAAAAAGCTATCTTTATAGAAAATAAAAACGAGCAGCCTATTGAGATAAGCTACTCGTTTTAGAAATATATTATTTTCCTGAAATTATATTAACATCTTCATTGGTTCTTCCAATAAGTTTTTCAGCGTTTGCAAAAACTGTGAGCCTAATGCGCCATCTACTACACGGTGGTCACAAGAAAGCGTTACCCGCATAATATTTCCAACGACAATCTGTCCATTTTTCACTATAGGTTGTTCTATAATACCCCCAACTGCCAGAATACAAGCATCGGGGGGGTTAATGATGGCGGTAAATTCTTCGATTCCGAACATTCCCAAGTTAGAAATAGTAAAAGTATTACCCTCCCAATCGGTAGGTTGGAGTTCCCTATTACGCGCCTTTTCTGCTAATATTTTAGCTTCACCCGCAATCACCGACATCCCTTTAGCATCTGCATTTCGGATAACTGGTACAATCAGTCCATCTTCAATTGCTACTGCCATGCCAATATTGATTTGGTGATTATAGCGAATTTTATCTCCAAGCCATGAAGCATTAACCTTCGGATTTTGTTTTAAGGCAAGTGCAGAAGCCTTGATAATTATATCGTTAAAAGAGATTTTTGTACCCGAAAGCTCATTTAATTGTTTTCTAACCTCAATAGCCCTATCCATATTGATAGGCATGGTCAAGTAAAAATGGGGAGCTCCATTTTTACTTTCGGTAAGCCTTCTGGCAATCGTTTTGCGCATTTGAGAGGCCGCTACTTCCTCATAACTTGAGGTACTCGCTACAAGCGAAGGATTATTCTCCTCAGGGCTTTGTACAATAATAGGCTGATAGCTTTCAACATCTTTTTTTATAATACGCCCTCCATCTCCGGTTCCTTTGATTACAGAAATATCTATCCCTTTTTCCTTTGCTATTGCCTTAGCCAGAGGAGAGGCTTTGAGGCGGTCATCTTCTACTCCCATCGTTTTTATGACGGGAGCAGGCTCATTAATAATAGCTTTTTGCTCTGTAGGGGGAGCGGATTGAACGATAGTCGCTGGAGAAACGTCTTGTTTTACCTCCACTTGTGGTTCGGGAGTTTTATGGGCTTTGTCTGTGGTATTAGAAGCTAAAATTGCCGATATATCTTCTCCTGCCTTTCCAATGATTACCATCAATGCCCCCACGGGAATCGTTACCCCGTCTCCTCCGTTTATATACAATACAACCCCATTAGAGGGAGCTTCAAAGTCCATCGTGGCTTTATCGGTTTCAATTTCAGCCAGCAAATCTCCATTTTTCACCTCATCTCCGGTTTTTTTATGCCATTTTGCCACTGTACCCTCCTTCATAGTGTCACTTAACAGCGGCATTTTAATGATTTCAGCCATAAGAAAAAATTATTAATAAACTTTATTTAGAACTAAAATAGATTCCGAATGTTTAAAACGGTTGCAATTTTACAGAATTATCCCCAAATGCAGAAGTAAAATTTACTTTATTTTAGAGGGGCATAAATGGCAATACAATAACCTACCAATTCTTTACTTATTCCTCTTGTATTTTGTTGGTTCCGGGCTTTTCGGCCGGACCAAAATAATAGATTAATAGAGGAGAGAGAAACAAATCTGTCAGGATTGCAAACACAATTGTCATCAAGCTAAACAAACCTATCCAAACGGTACTTCCAAAAGAGGACGTTAACAGGATACTATATCCACTAAGCAAGATGATTGAGGTCAGCACCATTGCTTTCCCCGTTTCAAGCATAGTAATACGAATCGCTTCTTTTTTGGATAATCCTTTGTCAAGCCCTAGTTTGTAATGCGCCATGAAGTGGAGGGTATCATCTACGGCGATTCCAAAAATCACTACAAAAATAATGGAGGTAGAAGCCGTAAGGGTAACGCCTGCAAGTCCCATTATCGCAGAGGTTGCAAGGAGGGGAATCATATTAGGGAGTAGCCCCAGCACTACCATCCGAAAGGAACGAAAGATTAATCCCATCACTAACGCAATGACAATAAAATCTATGAATAAGCCGCTCATAAGATTATCTCTTAGATAAGAAAGGCTACGTTCTGTAAGATAGCCATGTCCGGTAAATTGATATTCAATGAGGTTCAGGTTACAATTTTTAAGTATAAAGTCATTAAGTTTAGCTAACTTTTCGGCATGAATATCACTTCCTTCATCGGCGGTTCTTGCGCCAATTCTTGCCTTTTTGTGGTCTTTGGAAATAATATGCCTGAGATAAGCGGTATTTTCTCCGGAAGCATTAGCAAAGGCATAGATTTCATCAATGGTTGCTTGGGAATCTGGAATCGTCAGATAGCGGGGGCGGTTAAAGTGATAGACATAATTAGCAGATTTAATAAACGTAACCGGAGAAATAAAAAGATTAAAGGTTGTGTCTTGTTGGAGAAAATTCTGAATTTTTTCCATTTCGAGCAAAACGTCTCTATCCATTACTGATTTATCGCCCTTTACCCTGATTTCCATTTCAAAGGGACGTACTCCAAATAAATTATTTTCAAAAAAAGTAAGCCCTTTTCGTACAGGGTCGCTCTTTTGTATTTCCTCTAACATGTGCATATTCGTAGGGATCCTATATGTCCAGAATACACAAAAAATAATAATCACAAGAAAAGAGAGAAGCACTTTGTTCTTATTTTCAGTACTAACTCTCAAAATCCAGAGTAAAACAGAATCCCATTTTTTTGACCCTTCAAATGACTTTACATTCATTAGTTTTTCCTTAGGTACTAATGGAAGTATATTGGGAATGAGCGTAATAGAGATGAAATAAGTAACCACTACCCCAAAACAACCATACAAACCAAAGTTCCGAATAGGAGGAATATCTTCCCCGAAAATATAATTAACACCTAAAACACGAATGAGTGGTTCCATGAAAGCAGCATCCGAGATAGCAAGAGACCCAAAACCCGTAGCGGTGGTAATGCAAGTAAGTAAAGTAGCAAATCCTATTTCATTTAAGGTGATTTCCATTGCTTCCCATGGTTCAACACCCGCTTTGAGTTCATGTAGATATTTTGTAGCAATATGTACAATGTCTGATATACCCACCACAAGAATCACGGGAATGATGAGGTTTGTAAGCAGGTTAATTGGTTGTCCAAGCGTAGCCATTAATCCGTAAGTCCAAACGCCCCCCAAGAATACCGTAATTAAAGGAATAACTACAAGATAAATATTTCGGAATGTAAAAACTAAAAAGGCGCAAATCAAGAGTGCAGAAAGTATCGGAAATAGGAACGCCTCCTCGCGCAGTTTTCGTCCGTATTCTGCTCTGATGTACGGGACACCCGTAGCAATATATTCCACCTTGTTACTTGTAAGTAATTTATCCATCTCCAGTACCAATGTATCCTTGGATTTAGAATCATAAAACGCCGGGTCCAGTAAATAGTGGCTGCAAATATAACGATGGTCTTTGGTAACCACTGTGCCTACAATAGCCGTATCTTTCAAGGCTTTTTCCCTAATAATATCCATATCTTCTTGAGATTCCGGATTGAAATAGGGAATTTGCTTTACGCTTCCCATTCCGGAGCGTTTGGGAATAGAAAATTGGGTTCCGATAACGAAGGAATCAATATGGTCAAACTTTGAAATGATAGTAAAAAGAGAATCGGCTTTTTTAAGAAATTCAGCATTATATACGTCTTTGGAAGGGCTTTTTAGGGCTACCGAAACCATAAAATTCTGGTCCTCCGTAAATGTTTCTTTAAATTGTTTATAAAATACAGACTCCGGCAAACCCTTCGGGTAAAAACTCTCAAAGTTAAAGTCTATATTAAGTTTTCGTAACCCGTACCCTAAAATTAGGGTTATTACCATAGCAGCCGTAAGGAGGATTTTTCTGTATTTTATAATCCACGTCATAAGTATTTGTAAATAAATGCTTTATTTTTAAAATTTACAATAGGTCAGCATTATTAATGTTTAAAAAAATATGATTTTTTGTATAGAACAGACTTAAATATATCGTTTTTTGCAATTTTACCCACACTAAATTTCATTACCTTATTTTTTACTTGAAAAATATAACGACAAAGTACCCCAAAATAGAGATGATGTTATTCTAAAAGATAAGTAAAGATTGTTTTTATTTTCATAAAATAGCATTTTACCCTTGGGCAGCAAATAGCGGACAATAACAATAAATAAGTAATAATCGGCACTTTACACGTTAATCATTTTCTTAGTTTTTTACTCGCTCATGCTTATTACGCAAAAATACTGCTTTTTTTGATATTAGAAATCAATTAATAGACGAACTTCTGCCTCGCACCCAAAATTACCGGCAGTAAGTGCTATACAAAGAATTTATGAAACAGCTCAAATATGTAGAACGCCCGTGAATTTGTGACTCACAAGCGTTACAATCTTTGTTTTATACTTTTATTCTTTACCAGATTTTATGAGTTTTTTAAATCTTTTTTTCACTTCGACATCGTCCCCTAATGCGTCCTCAAAAAAGGAATAATTGTCAATATCATAGGCATGAGCATACATCATTTCCAGAAAATCCATGCGCGAGTCATCGTATTCAAATGTATTAATCAGTTTAGCAATTTGTTCCGTGGACATACAGATATTTTCCTTATACATCCAATCATTCACTATCTTGAGCTTCATCTGGTCTCCTTCGAGCCCACTTACCGTAATATTAGAAATTCCGTTTGCAATTTTATTAAATGTTCTATCAGATAAAATATCGTTACATCGAATACGCCCCGTATATTCCGCAAGGTAAGCAGGAAGGGTAGCATTTACGCGCTCATTTCTATACATAAACTTCTGAAATTGAGTAACGATATATCCCTCTTCCCAGCCTTGCTGAATCGTATTCGTGGGCATTGCTTTTTGCACGGTATAATATTGAGAGTTATGTTCTGTCCCAAACCCCAATACCACATACCATTTATTGTCCTGATAAGAAATATGCGTAATCACACTCGGATTTTCCGATTGCGTTTTTTCCTTAATAATATCACCCGGAAGGTCTTCCGTAATGACAATATCCTGACTAATCATTTTTAATTTTCTCCCCTTTGCCATTATTACCTTTACGGTTTCTTTTCCTACGGCAATGTCTATAATCCGAAAATCATTCAGAAGCAGGTCATACACTTCGTCAAAAGGGAAAGATTCTCCTTCTATAATTCTTTGGGATTCAATGGGTGTCCCCTTTACCAGCACTACCCCCCAAACCCGTGTCCCTAAACTTTTCCCGTAAGTCAAATCCGTAACGTAGTATCCTTCGGCGGCTTTAGCTTCAATCTCTGCCTTGGGGAACTCCTCCGAACTAATCACCACTTGGTCAAAATAATCTTTTCTATCCGAAGCGGTGATTGTCCAAATTTCACTTCCGTAGCTAATATCATCTACAAAATAGCCATCTTTGTGATATTCCTTGATTTTCTCTTCCGGAAATTGTTCCTGGATGCTATACACTTGTCTATACCCAGCATTCCCTTTGGATAGTACTGCAACATACATTTGTGCGGTCGTAAGACCATAAGCCAAGCCAAAAAGCAGCCCAAAGGCAATTTTTTTCCAGCAGTAGAATTTCATGATTATCCCTTAAATTAGAAGGTTGAGGCATTAAAAAATAAGGATTAATATCCCTCTTTTTTCATCCTTTTTTCTCTTACCCACTCTCCGTGCTTAGGGTGATTGACGTTTTTGCGGGGGTCGCCCAGCACTACACGCTTAACCTTGGCACAAGAAGGAGCCGATACTGCGATAAACAAAAGCAGTGCCAGCATTGCAAATTTCGATAAAAACTTTCTAACAATCATATCTTTACATTAATTACAAATTGGTTTATTAGGGGAACGACTTATAAAATTTTTCACAATCAGCATCACGAACTCTATAAATCATAGAGATTCTGGCATAAATATAGTTTGAACAATTATGAGTACCCGTTTTTTTAACACTCAAAAAAAGCACGCTAATTTCACCAATAAGCATTGAGTAGGAATTAGTTCGTGTCATTTCTTTGTTTTGGATATATGATTTTTATGGACTTACACTAATTCATCATTACTTAGCCTTACTCATCTTTCAGATACCCATCTTCTCCGATAATTTTTTCTAATTTTTCTTGAAGATTTTTCAGAGATTCGGGCGCACCGTAGCGGTCAATCACTTGACGCGTTTGCCCTCTATTAGTATAGGAGATTGTCCATGTAACGGCATCAGCAATATTTTCATTATCATATTTTTCTGAAAATGAAAAATAGTTACTTGCGTTCATTGCTGCTACAATTTCCTTCAATTTAGTAGTGGGCAACGTCTTTTTGTATTTACCAATATTTTTTACAGAACGCTTACCCTCATAGCTTACCTTACCAGAAGCATCTACCGTCAAGACATAGGCAGGACAATTACCCCTACAAGGGCTTCTTTCCATTTGTAACAGAAAGTCTTTACCTAATTTAACCTTTTTCTTTTGAGCAACCAAAGGGTTAGTTCCGGCTACTGTCAGAATCACAAAAATACTCACCATTAATAAAATTGTACGCATACTTTAACCTCTTTTCTATAAATGTGTAAATTGAATATTATTAAAAATAAAAATTATAAGAAATTTCTTTTGCTAAATAATTTACCTGATTTGAAAGCATCTTTTGTATAAAAGCACAATGCTGATTCCAATTGTCGTTTTAATCTGTATTCCTCATGATTGTCAAAAAAATCATGAGGAATCTCCCGCAAAGATACATAAAAAATAGCTAATTATGGATATTTAATGAAATGAAAAGCGGCGTAAACAGATTAAAAATTATTAAGACTATACGAGAGGTGAGCTTGAGGGAAAAGCAGAACTCCCCTATTCCCCCCGCCTCAATATTATGGATATATGGCGAAATTAAAGGCGGGCGAACTTAAGCCCCAAGAGTGTTGAACTCCTAATTTCCTTTTCTATGCTACTTGTTTAGCAATAGCTACTATCACTTAAATATTTAGTTACTAATTTTGTTTGGACACTTATAAAATTTACTACTTAATTGTATAGGTATATAAAAAATTATCCACAGTTACTCCAATCGTGTTGATAATTTTATTTTCAAAATTATGGGTAAATCCAGAATAAAGTGGGAAATTTGGGGACGTATTTTTCGTTTTATACAAAAAAAAATCACTAATTAGTAATCTTTTTAGTAATTTTAGCGAAATGAATCTATTCCCTTTCTGAAAACAGTTTTTATATATAGAATAATTAATAATATATATATATTCATTTTTTAAATAATCTCAATAATCGTAAAAAATTAAAATTATGGAACCATTATTAAAAGAAAACCCACATCGTTTTGTGCTATTCCCAATCAAATATGATGATGTATGGCAGATGTACAAACAAGCAGAAGCAAGTTTTTGGACAGCAGAAGAAATAGACCTTGGGCAAGACCTGAATGATTGGGAAAATAAGTTGAACGAAGATGAAAAGCACTTTATCAAACACGTACTTGCGTTTTTTGCAGCAAGTGACGGAATCGTAAACGAAAATTTGGCACAGCAATTTTTCGGAGAGGTGCAAATTCCGGAGGCAAAATGTTTTTACGGATTTCAGATTGCCATAGAGAATATACATTCTGAAACCTACAGCCTTTTGATAGATACTTATATTAAAGACCCCGTAGAAAAAGACATGCTCTTCCGGGCAATTGAAACCGTTCCGGCAGTAACCAAAAAGGCAGAATGGGCTTTAAAATGGATTAATAACCACAATTCTTTTGCGGAACGCCTCGTAGCCTTTGCGGCAGTAGAAGGAATTTTCTTCTCTGGTAGTTTTTGCTCTATCTTTTGGTTGAAAAAAAGAGGACTTATGCCGGGTCTCTCTTTCTCTAACGAGCTAATCAGCAGAGATGAGGGCTTACATACAGATTTCGCCTGTCTTCTTTATGCTCATTTGGTGAATAAACTTTCGGAAGATAAGATTCGGGCGATTATCTGTGATGCCGTTTCTATCGAAAAAGAGTTTATCTCTGACGCGTTGCCCGTTTCTTTGATTGGAATGAATGCCGAGATGATGTCTAACTACATTGAATTTGTTGCTGACCGCCTCTTGGAAGCATTAGGATATAGTAAAGTCTATCATACACAGAACCCTTTCCCTTGGATGGAGTTGATTTCGCTTCAAGGTAAAACTAATTTCTTTGAAAAGAGGGTTGCCGAATACCAAAAAGCGGGCATCATGAAGGGAGGAAGTCAGGAGCAAAAATTCACACTTGATGAAGATTTCTAAACCCATCTCCTCCTATTTCTTCATTTTAATCCAAACATAAAAAATAACTAAAAGAAATTGTATTAAATATGTATGTAATCAAACGTAACGGAAAAAAAGAGGAAGTGAAAATGGATAAAATCACTTCACGAATTGCGAGACTCTGCTATAATCTATCCAATTTTGTAGAACCTATTTCAGTCGCACTCAAAGTAGTTCAGGGGCTTTATGACGGAGTACGCACTACCGATTTGGATAACCTTGCCGCCGAAACCGCGGCTGCTATGACCACCAAACACCCTGATTATGCCAAACTTGCGGCAAGAATAGCGGTATCTAATCTCCATAAAAGCACGAAAAAATCATTTTCGGAAACTATTAGAGATTTGTACAAATATATTGACCCCAAAACCGGAGAATCCGCAGCACTGATTTCTGACGAATTGTATCAGGTAGTGAAAAAACACGCTGATGCCTTAGATTCCGCCATCATTTATGACAGGGATTATAATTTTGACTTCTTCGGCTTCAAAACACTTGAACGTTCTTATCTCTTGAAGCTAAATGGTAAAATTGCGGAACGTCCCCAACACATGATTATGCGGGTAGCAGTAGGAATACACGGAGAGGATATTACCTCTGCCCTAGAAACCTATCATCTCATGTCTGAAAAATGGTTTATTCATGCTACCCCAACCCTCTTTAATGCAGGTACGCCGCGCCCACAATTATCTTCGTGCTTTCTTGTTGCGATGAAAGACGACTCCATTGAAGGCATTTATGAAACACTTAAACAGTGTGCCTTAATTTCACAATCGGCGGGAGGAATAGGATTGAGTATCCATAATATCCGTGCTACGGGTTCTTATATTAAGGGTACAAATGGAACTTCTAATGGGATTGTCCCGATGTTAAGAGTATTTAATGATACGGCAAGATATGTAGATCAAGGGGGAGGAAAAAGAAAAGGAGCTTTTGCCGTTTATTTAGAGCCTTGGCACTCCGATATTTTTGAGTTTTTAGACCTCCGAAAAAATCATGGGAAGGAAGAAGTGCGCGCAAGAGACTTGTTTTTAGGTCTCTGGATTCCGGATTTATTTATGAAGAGAGTAAAAGCCGGGGCAGAATGGTCGCTATTTTGTCCCAATGAAGCACCGGGTTTAAGCGATGTATATGGAGAAGCCTTTGATGCATTATATCTGAAATATGAAGCAGAAAATCGTCAGCGAAAAACGGTAAAAGCCCAAGATTTATGGTTTAAAATTCTGGAATCCCAGATAGAAACAGGCAATCCTTATATACTCTATAAAGACCAAGCTAATGCCAAATCCAACCAAAAAAATCTTGGAACGATTAAATGCTCTAACTTATGCACAGAAATCATCGAATACACCGCTCATGACGAAATAGCGGTTTGTAACTTGGCTTCTCTTTCTCTCCCAAGATATGTTTCTGACGGGCAATTTGACCACCAAAAATTGTTTGAAATCACAAAGGTAGTTACTAAAAATCTGAATAAAATTATAGATATTAATTATTACCCCGTACCAGAAGCCAAAAACTCTAATATGAGACATCGCCCCATTGGATTAGGGGTACAAGGCTTAGCAGATGTATTTGTAATGTTGCGTATGCCTTTTGAAAGCGAGGAAGCGCGTAAATTGAATCGTGAAATTTTTGAGACGATATATTTTGCTGCACTCACCGCTTCTAATGAACAAGCAATGGAATACGGCTCTTATTCTACCTTCAAAGGCTCCCCGGCAAGTAAGGGTATTCTGCAATTTGACATGTGGGGTGTAGAACCTTCTCTTCGTTGGGATTGGTACACACTGAAAGCTGCCATTATCAAACACGGACTTAGAAATAGCCTACTTGTAGCCCCAATGCCTACCGCTTCTACGTCCCAAATTCTGGGTAATAATGAATGCTTTGAACCCTTTACCTCAAATATTTACTCCCGCCGGACGCTTTCCGGAGAATTTGTTGTGGTAAATAAATATCTCCTTGAAGACCTTATCCACCTTAATATTTGGGACGATAAGATGAAAGATAGGCTGATTGCAGCGAATGGCTCTGTACAAGAAATTGCAGAAATCCCAGATTCTCTCAAAGAACTATATAAAACGGCATGGGAGATTAAAGGTAAAGCAATTATTGACATGGCAGCAGATAGAGGGGCATTTATCTGCCAAAGCCAAAGCATGAATGTATTTATGGAACAAGCTACAATGGGAAAACTTACCTCTATGCACTTTCATGCGTGGGAAAAAGGACTCAAAACAGGAATGTATTATCTCCGAACCAAAGCCGCAGCAGATGCAATCAAGTTTACTATAGACCGAAGTATATTAAAAGAAAATCGAAAGGTTACTACTCCGGCAGGTGAAGTTTTAGGAAGCACTACACAGATACATGTTGAAGAACAAATATTTGAAACTTGCGACATGAATGACCCCAATTGTGAGTCTTGCAGCGGGTAATCGGTAGAGAATTTATTAGGACTTACGCAAAACAAAAAATAAATACTTGATAATCAATGGTTCATTATGTTATAGATTTTATTTTAAAGCATTGAAAATCAATTTATTGCAAAAAAAGTGCGTAAGTCCTATATAAGTGAGTAAAAAACTAAGAAAATAATTATCGGTTAAAACATAGACTATTAATATCTAATGTTATTATTCGCTATTCATTTTTGCCATTCACTGATTAGAGGGGATTTTAATAGGGTAATTGGGAATCTTTTACTTTGGAACCCAGAGGCATAAGCATATTATGGGGAGTCAATTTACAAAGGTTACAGATGACTTAAGTACTTTACTACTACAGAAAAACAAGTGATTTGTGCGCAAAATCATCTGTTTTTCTGAAAAGAAAGAGAACGAACACCGCAATTGCCATCATGTCCCAACAGCGTAATTGTCGCTACCATCCTTTTTAAACCGGAACCAAATGATTTTCCTCAACCCACTTCGTTTTTAGATATGATTTTGAATACTAAAATCAAGCAATAGGCGATATAAATCAGCTATATGAGAAGTTTCTCCACAAATTCCGCAAGCATTTACCCGATAAGATTATTTTTTAGGGCTTTTATTACGGCTTCGGATTTAGAATTTACTTGTAGTTTTTTATAGATTTTTTTGATATGGAAACGAACGGTATCTTCGCTCACAAAAATCGAATCTGCAATCATTTTATAGCTTTTTCCGCGGCAAAGCTCTTCTAGTACTTCTTTTTCTCTTCGTGTCAAATCAGGTTCTTCATTGTGTTGATGATTAAAGGAATTTACTACCATTCTTGCAATCGTAGAAGACATCGGTGCTCCTCCACTTTTTACATCTTTGATAGCTTCCATTAATTTCGGGAGGGAAGTATTTTTTTCGAGATAACCACAAGCACCGGCTTTGAGAGATTGAAAAACGAGGTCATCTTCTGCATAAGAGGTAAGCATAAGAAT